>NZ_JBMOWO010000150.1:0-42137 GCF_049310525.1 Pseudomonas sp. GZD-222 | reverse complement strand
GAGCGGGCTTGCCCCGCGATTAGGCCCGAATCAGGACTGGCTGATCGGGCTGACCGGAGCCGAAGGTGCCGGCGCGGTCGGTGCTGCGGTTACTACGGGCGCTGCGCTCGGTGCTGGCGCGGCGCTGGCAGCTGGTGCTGCTGGCTTGGCGACAGGCTTGGCCGGGGCTTTTTTCACTGCAGGCTTTTTCGCCGCAGCTGGCTTGGCTGCTGCCGGTTTCGCCGCTGCTTTGACAGCAGGTTTGGCCGCTGCGGTTTTCGCTGCAGCAGGCTTGGCCGCCGCAGTTTTTGCCGCAGGCTTGGCTGCAGCTTTCGGTGCCGCCTTGGCCAGTGGCTTGGCTGCGGTCTTGCTTGCGGCCGGCTTGCTGGAGACCGGCTTGACCGAAGCACCGGTCAGTTTCTCGATCTGCTTGGTCAAGGTGTCGACCTGCTGGTGCAGCGCCTTGACTTCATTGCGGCTCGGCACGCCCAGACGCGAGATGGCACTGTTCAGGCGCTTGTCGAAAGCTTCTTCGAGTTCGCTCCATTTGCCCAGCGCGCGATCTTTGACGTCACCTACGCGAGAAGTGGCCGACTTGGCCGAAGCCTTGGCGGCGTCAACAGAATCTTTAGCCTGCTTCTCAGCCTTCTCACCATCCTTGACCAGGGACTCGAACAGCTTGTTGCCGTCCTGGTCGATCTTGGAGTAGATACCCAGACCAGCCAGCCAGATCTTGCGGGAATACTTCTCGATCCCCCCGACCCAGGAGCTGCCTTCTTTTTCGCTATTCTTCTTGCCAGCCATCCCGCTCTCCTTATTGTTTACGTGCGACACGTTCGAGCAATGCCGTCAGCTCATCGAGCTTGGCAGAAAGTGCCTCCACGTCATGTTTAGACGGAATGCCGATGCGATTCAAGGCGCTGGCGACCCGTGTGTCGAAAGCCTTTTCGATTTTATCGAGTTGAACTTCGACCTTGCCCTTGACGCTGCTGATCTCACCTTTGACCGAATCGATCTGGGTGTTGGCGGCGTCCAGCTCGTGGTCGATGCGTTTCTTGCCACGCTTCTCGACGGTTTCACCAGCCTTGACCAGCTCTTTCAGGTAGTCGGCACCTTCCTGACCGACCCGGGCATAAGCGCCCAGGCCTGCCAGCCAGATCTTGCGCGCGTAGCCGCGCACCTCACCCACTGTGCTCTGGGTGTCGTCTTTTTTCTTCAAAATCACTTTGGCCATGCTCTGCACCTCACGCTCGAATAGATATGGAGGAACTGCCCATGGAAGCTGGGCTTGAGCATAAGGTAGGGAGAAAAATTAGAATCCTCACCCTAAGGGAGAAAAAAGCACCGCGGGGCAAGCCCGCTCCCACCGGTATTCACAATCCCGGTGGGAGCGGCGGTGCGACGACTCGACTTGCCCCGCGATAAGGTTTCACGCCAGCGCTTTGTCCAGCGCCCGCTCGATTTCGCTTTTGATGGTGGTGCTCATCATCGACAGCATCATGCCCAGCTTCAGTTCGACCCTGATGGTGTCTTCACCGATCTGCACACTGCCAGTGGCACCGCTGCGCTTGACCTCGACCCGGTCGCCGTTCCAGCGGGCGCTGAGGTCGTACTCGCGGGCCAGCTTGTCGACCAGAGTTTGGGCCTTTTCCCGGGCCGCTTCGCGGCCCAGGCTGTGTTTGCGCTCAACGCTGATCTGGGTCATTCATTCAATCCTGGGTTCAGAGGCATACTTCTATTATGCCCGCACCCCGACCTGCGACACACCCCGCCAAGACAAATCCGACCGTACGCCCTAGAATGGCCAGTAATTTTTTCCGGTGAAGCGATATGAACGATCAGCGCAAAGGCGACCACGCCGAACCCACCACCCATTTCGGCTACCAGAACGTGCCGGAAAGCCAGAAAGCGGAGAAAGTCGCTGAGGTTTTCCACTCGGTAGCCGCCAAGTACGACTTGATGAACGATGTGCTGTCCGGCGGCATGCACCGCCTGTGGAAGCGTTTTACCATCGAACTGTCCGGTGTACGCAGTGGCAACCGGGTACTGGACATCGCCGGTGGTACCGGTGACCTGGCCGCCAAGTTCTCGCAACTGGTCGGCCCGACTGGCCAGGTCGTGCTGGCAGACATCAACGAGTCGATGCTCAAGGTCGGTCGCGACCGCCTGCTCGACCGCGGTGTGGCCGGTAATATCGAGTTCGTCCAGGCCGACGCTGAAAAGCTGCCGTTCCCGGACAACCACTTCGATTGCGTGACCATTGCCTTCGGCCTGCGCAACGTGACCCATAAGGAAGACGCGATCCGCTCGATGCTGCGCGTGCTCAAGCCCGGTGGCCGCCTGTTGGTGCTGGAGTTCTCCAAGCCGACCAACAAGTTCATGTCCAAGGTCTACGATGCCTATTCGTTCGCCTTCATGCCGCTGGCCGGCAAGCTGATCACCAACGACTCGGAAAGCTACCGCTACCTGGCCGAATCGATCCGCATGCACCCGGACCAGGAAACCCTCAAGTCGATGATGGTCGAGGCCGGCTTTGACCGCGTCACTTACCACAACATGACCAGCGGCATCGTGGCCCTGCACCGGGGTATCAAACCCTGATGCTCCTGGCCGGCCTTCTTGCCAGCGTCGAGCACGGCCTGAACCGTGTCCTGCGCCTGGACAGCACAGCGCTGCCGCGCCTGCGCCCGCTCGATGGCAAAGTCATTGCCATCGACTGCCGCCAGCCCGCACTGCAGCTGTTCATTCTGCCCAGCGACGAAGGCCTGATGCTTGCCGCGCACTGGGCCAATGAGGCCGACTGCACCTTGCGCGCCCCGGCCAGCAGCCTGCTGCGCCTGGCATTGAGCCAGGACAAGAGTGCCGTGCTGCACAGCCCGCAGGTCGAGCTTGAAGGCGACAGCGCCGTCCTCCTGGACTTGGTCGCGGTGCTTCAGGACCTGGAGCTGGACTGGGAGTACGAAGTCTCGCGCTGGCTCGGGCCGGTCGCCACGCAACTGCTCAGTGGCCACCTGCGCAGCCGCGCCAACTGGACGCGCCAAGGCCTGGCCGCGATCAACCAGAACCTCTCCGAGTACCTCGCCGAGGAGGCACGGACCCTGGTTGGCCAACGCGAAGCCGAAGCCCGTTTCAGCGAACTCGACACGCTAAAAGTCGATATCGAACGCCTCGAGGCGCGCATTGAGCGCCTTGCCCGATCCCTTGATACCAGCGATAACGCATGAAGCTGCTTGCCGTCCGCCGTCTGTTTCGCATCCAGCGTGTGGTTATCCGCTACCGCCTCGATGACCTGCTGTTCGAACTGCCGCTGCCCTGGTGGCTGATGGCTCTACGGCATCTGATGCCCTGGCGCTGGTTGCCGCGCAAGACCCTGGATCTCAGCCGTGGTGCGCGCTTGCGCCTGGCTCTACAAGACCTGGGGCCGATCTTCATCAAGTTCGGCCAGCTGCTTTCAACCCGTCGCGACCTGCTCCCCGAAGACATCGCCGATGAGCTGATGCTGCTGCAGGACCGGGTACCGCCGTTCGATCCGCAACATGCCGTGGCGCTGATCGAAGAACAGCTCGGCGCGAAGATCAGCGAAGTGTTCAGCCGCTTCGACGTCGAACCGCTGGCCTCGGCCTCGGTGGCCCAGGTCCATGCGGCCAAGCTCAAAAGTGGCGAAGAAGTGGTGGTCAAGGTCGTACGGCCCGGGCTCAAGCCAATTATCGCCCAGGATCTGGCCTGGCTGTTCCTGATTGCCCGCGGTGCCGAGCGGGTGTCTGCCGATGCCCGCCTTCTGCATCCGGTGGAAGTGGTCAACGATTACGAGAAAACCATCTACGACGAGCTCGACCTGCTGCGCGAGGCGGCCAACGCCAGCCAGCTCAAGCGCAACTTCGAAGGCTCGGAGATGATGTACGTGCCCCAGGTGTACTGGGACTGGTGCCGCCCCAAGGTACTGGTGATGGAGCGCATCTACGGCATCCAGGTTACCGACCTGGCCACCCTCGCCGACCAGCGCACCGACATGAAAATGCTCGCCGAACGCGGCGTGGAGATTTTCTTCACCCAGGTGTTCCGCGACAGTTTCTTCCATGCCGACATGCACCCGGGCAACATCTTCGTCAGTACCGTCAAGCCGTGGAGCCCGCAGTACATTGCCATCGACTGTGGCATCGTCGGCAGCCTGACGCCGGAAGACCAGGACTACCTGGCGCGCAACCTGTTTGCCTTCTTCAAGCGCGACTACCGCCGCGTCGCCCAGTTGCATATCGATTCGGGCTGGGTGCCGGCGCACACCAAGCTCAACGAGTTCGAAGCGGCGATCCGTACCGTGTGCGAGCCGATCTTCGAAAAACCGTTAAAAGATATTTCCTTCGGACAGGTACTGATGCGCCTGTTCCAGACGGCGCGGCGCTTCAACATGGAGGTCCAGCCGCAGCTTGTTCTTTTGCAGAAGACCCTGCTGAACATCGAAGGCCTGGGTCGCCAGCTGTACCCCGAGCTGGACCTGTGGAGCACCGCCCAGCCGTTCCTCGAACGCTGGATGCGTGAGCGCGTAAGCCCCAAGACCCTGCTGCAGAACCTGCACGGCCAGGTCGAACAGATCCCGCATCTGGCCGGCATGACTCGCGACCTGCTCGAGCGCATGTCGCAGCCGCACCTGGCCGATCCGCCCGCCCCCTGGCAACAGAAGGGCGATGGCTGGGCCTTGCGCCTGCTCGGTGCCGGCTTGCTCGGCGGCGGCGCGACCCTCGCCACCGGTGCGGTCAGCCTCAGTGCCCCGGCGGCCTGGCCTGCGTGGCTGATGCTCGCGGCCGGGCTATACCTGATCGTGCGTCGATAGCCAGCCGCGCCGCTGACTGGCACACTAGCGCAAGGGGTCGGCAGAGGATCGGGCCTCTAGTTTTGGAGTCGTACATGAAAGACTGGCTGGACGAGATCAACTGGAACAGCGATGGCCTGGTACCGGCTATCGCCCAGGACCACAAAACCGGGCGCGTGCTGATGATGGCCTGGATGAACCGCGAGTCGCTGGCCCTGACCGCCGCCGAGCAGCGGGCCATTTATTGGTCGCGTTCGCGTGGCAAACTGTGGCGCAAGGGCGAAGAGTCCGGGCACGTGCAAAAACTGCATGAAATGCGCCTGGACTGCGACGCCGACGTGATCATCCTGATGGTCGAGCAACTGGGGCATATCGCCTGCCATACTGGCCGTGAAAGCTGCTTCTACCGTGTCTACGAGCACGGTGAGTGGAAGACCGTCGATCCGGTCCTCAAAGACCCCCACGCCATCTACAACGCAGGACACTGACATGAGCGACACCCTGACCCGCCTGGCCGAAGTGCTGGAAGCGCGCAAAGGCGCCGAACCTGACAGCTCCTACGTGGCCAACCTGTATCACAAGGGCCTGAACAAGATTCTGGAAAAGCTCGGCGAAGAGTCGATCGAGACCATCATCGCTGCCAAGGATGCCACCCACAGCGGAGATTACAGCGATGTCATCTACGAGACCGCCGATCTGTGGTTCCATAGCCTGGTCATGCTCGCCCAGCTGGGCCAGCACCCACAGGCAGTGCTGGATGAACTGGACCGCCGTTTCGGCCTGTCCGGGCACGCCGAGAAAGCAGCGCGTCAGCCGTCGGCCTAACTGAATTATTTCGAGGGATTGCACCATGGGTATTTTTGACTGGAAACACTGGATCGTTCTGCTGGTGGTCGTGGTACTGGTGTTCGGTACCAAGAAGCTGAAGAACTTCGGCAGCGACCTGGGCGAATCGATCAAGGGCTTCAAGAAAGCCATGAACGAGGAAGAGACCAAGCCTGAAGAGCAGACTCCACCTCCGGTGCAACCCGTCCAGCCACAGGCCGCTTCGCCGCTGAACCAGCCACAGACCATCGACGGCCAGGCGCACAAGGTCGAAGAGCCGATCAGGAAAGATTGATCAATGTTCGGGATCAGCTTCAGCGAACTGTTGCTCGTGGGCCTGGTGGCCCTGCTGGTGCTCGGCCCCGAGCGCTTGCCGGGTGCCGCGCGCACCGCCGGGTTGTGGATTGGCCGCCTCAAGCGCAGCTTCAATGCGATCAAGCAGGAAGTGGAGCGTGAGATCGGCGCCGATGACATCCGTCGTCAGTTGCATAACGAGCACATCCTCTCCATGGAGCAGGAAGCGCGCAAGATCCTCAACCCGCAGAGCGTGACGCCTGAGCCCCCTGCCGCCCCGGTCGCCAGCAGCGAAGCCCCTGCGGCTCCGGCTGCAGCCCAAGCCGAGGCCACCCCGGTTGCCAACGCGACCTCCGAACCGACACAGCCGCCGCGAGCCCCATGAGCGATATTCCGGAAAACGACCAGCCCATGCCGCTGGTTTCGCACCTCACCGAGCTGCGTACACGCCTGCTGCGCTGCGTCGCGGCCATCTTCCTGATCTTCGCCGGGCTGTTTTCCTTCGCACAGCAGATCTACACCCTGGTCTCGGCGCCACTGCGTGAGCACCTGCCGGCCAACGCAACGATGATTGCCACCGACGTGGCCTCGCCGTTCCTGACGCCGTTCAAGTTGACCATGATCGTTTCGCTGTTCCTGGCCATTCCGCTGATCCTCCAGCAGATCTGGGGCTTTATCGCACCCGGCCTGTACCGCCATGAAAAGCGCATCGCCATCCCGCTGCTGATCTCCAGCATCATCCTGTTCTACGCCGGAATGGCCTTTGCCTACTTCCTGGTGTTCCCGCTGATCTTCGGCTTCTTCGCCAGCGCTACCCCGGAAGGGGTGTCGATGATGACCGACATCGCCAGCTACCTTGATTTCGTCATGACCCTGTTCTTCGCCTTCGGCGTGGCCTTCGAGATCCCGGTGGCCGTGGTGCTGCTGGTCTGGATCGGCGTGGTCGATGTGAAGTACCTGAAGAAGATCCGCCCTTATGTGATCATCGGCTGCTTCGTGGTCGGCATGATCCTTACGCCGCCGGACATCTTCTCGCAGACCCTGCTGGCCGTGCCGATGTGGCTGCTGTTCGAGATCGGCGTGCTGTTCGGCGGGCTGATCCGCAAGCGCAGTGAGCATCATGATGACGCTGCCGACGATCACAACGACCAGCCGCCAGCGACCCAGCCGTGAACCTGCTGTTACTCGAAGAAGCCGACTTCATCGCGGCCGATCGCGTCGTTCTGGCTGATCGGCGCTTTACCCATATGCAAGAAATCCATCGCGTGGCGGTGGGCGACGCGCTACGCGTGGGGCGCATTGGCGGGTTGATGGGCGAAGCCCGGGTGCTGCGCCTGGAAGGCCACGAAGCCGAACTGTCGGTGAGTTTTGATCGCGAACCACCGAGCAAGCTGCCACTGACCCTGGTGTTGGCCCTGCCACGCCCGAAAATGCTGCGCCGGGTGTTCCAGACCGTGGCCACCATGGGTGTGCCGAAACTGATTCTGGTCAACAGCTACCGGGTCGAGAAAAGCTTCTGGCAAACCCCTTTTCTCGAACCCGAGGCCATTCGCGAGCAACTGATCCTGGGCCTGGAGCAGACCCGCGACACGATCCTGCCCGAAGTCATCATCGAGAAGCGCTTCAAACCCTTCGTCGAAGATCGTCTGCCCGCCATTGCCCAGGGCACCCTCGGTCTGATCGGCCATCCCGGGCCGTTCCCACCCTGCCCGCGCGGCCTGGATGAGCCGGTGACCCTGGCGATCGGCCCCGAAGGTGGCTGGATCCCCTACGAGATAGACCTGCTGGGCAAAGCAGGGCTTTCCCCGGTGCAACTTGGCGAGCGCATCCTGCGTGTGGAGACGGCGGTTACCGCCCTGCTCGCCCGTCTGTTCTGACTTCAGTTTTGCGATCCGGCGCCGATGCATGGGCATCAGAAAAATAAATCGCCTCTGCCGATCGCAATGGAGTCCCACCATGTACCGTTGGTTAGCCCAGCACCTGGGTAACGTGAGCGTCAACCGAAAACTCGGCATCGGCTTCGGCCTGGTCTTGCTGCTGACCTTGAGCATTACCCTGACCGGCTGGCAGGGCATCAGCGGCGTCACTCAGCGTGGCGACACACTGGGAGGCGTCTCCCAAGTGCTGGAGGCAACCCTCGAACTACGCATTGCCAGACAGAACCTCCAGCTCAAGGGTGACGAGGCCGCAACCCAAAACCTCAATAACGCCCTGGCCAAACTGGATACTCAGTTGCAGGCTGTCGAAAAGCGCATTGTGCTTGCAGAAAACAAGCGCCGTATCGAACAGCAGATCGAAGCCGCACGTCAGTACCGCCTGGCCTTGGGTCATGCCGAGAAAGCCGCGCAGCAGCGCGAAGCCAGCCGCGCGGTACTCGGCAACAGCGCCGACCAGGCCGCAGCCCTGACCGCCGAGGTCGAACAACAATTGCTCAGCGGCAGCGACCTGAACCTGTTCAACAGTGTCGTCGGCGCCAGTAAACTGCTGCAACAGGCACGCTTCCAGGTCCGCGGTTACACCTACAGTGGCAAGGCCGAGTTCCAGCAGACGGCGCTTGCAGCCATCGACCAGGCCACCTCGCAGCTGCAGACCCTGGCCGAAGTACTGCCCGCCAATTACGCTGGCAACCTCAACCAGGCGGCACGTGCTCTTGGCAACTACCGGGCAGCGGTGATCGACTTCGGTACCGCACAATCCGCCGCCGAACAGGCGGCACAGCAAATGTCTGCGCAGGGCCAGATCCTGCTGGATCAAAGCCAGCAACTGACCACCACCTTGACCCAGTTGCGCGACGATGAATCCCAGCACGCCAAGTCGATGCTCACCCTGGCCACCGTCCTGGCCCTGGTGTTCGGCCTGCTCGCCGCCTGGGCCATCACCCGCCAGATCGTCATTCCCCTGCGCCAGACCCTCAGCGCCGCCGACCGCGTCGCCAGCGGCGACCTGCGCCAGGACCTGAACACCGAGCGTCGCGACGAGCTCGGCCAGCTACAACGCAGCATGCAACGCATGACCGTCAGTCTGCGCGAGTTGATTGGTGGCATTGGCGATGGTGTCACGCAGATTGCCAGCGCTGCTGAAGAGCTGTCGGCGGTAACCGAACAGACCAGCGCCGGGGTCAACAACCAAAAGGTCGAGACCGATCAGGTTGCCACCGCCATGAACGAGATGGCCGCTACGGTGCAGGAAGTCGCACGCAATGCCGAAGAAGCCTCTGAGGCTGCGCTGGTGGCCGACCAGCAGGCCCGCGAGGGTGATCGGGTGGTCGCTGAAGCCATCGCCCAGATCGAGCGCCTGGCCACTGAAATGAACCATTCCAGCGACGCCATGGGCCAGCTCAAGAGCGAAAGCGACAAGATCGGCAGCGTGCTTGATGTAATCAAGTCGGTGGCTCAGCAGACCAACCTGCTGGCCCTCAACGCTGCCATCGAAGCCGCCCGTGCCGGGGAAGCCGGGCGCGGCTTTGCCGTGGTGGCCGATGAAGTGCGTAGCCTGGCCCAGCGTACCCAGCAGTCAACCGAAGAGATCGAAACCTTGATTGCCGGCTTGCAGAGTGGCACGCAACAGGTCGTCAGCACCATGGATGCCAGCCGCAACCTGACCGACAGCAGTGTCGAACTGACCCGTCGCGCGGGCACCTCGCTGGACACCATTACCCGCACCGTTTCCTCGATTCAGGCGATGAACCAACAAATCGCCGCAGCGGCCGAGCAACAAAGCGCCGTGGCTGAAGAGATCAACCGCAGCGTAATGAATGTGCGCGATGTTTCGGACCAGACCTCCGCCGCCAGCGAAGAAACTGCCGCCTCCAGCGTCGAACTGGCACGCCTGGGCACCCACTTGCAGGGCCTGGTGGGTAAATTCCAGCTCTGAGGCCATCGCGATGTTTGTAGGAGCGGATTCACCGGGACGCCGGACCGGTAAATCCGCTCCTACGGGATCAAAGCACCTGACGCAGGAACGCCTGGGCGCGCAGGTCCTTCGGAGAGGTGAAGAACGCCTCGGGCGGCGAGTCTTCGAGCAACTTGCCGTGGTCGAAGAACAACACCCGGTCCGCCACTTCCCGGGCAAAGCCCATTTCGTGGGTTACGCAGACCATGGTCATGCCTTCCAGGGCCAGGGTCTTCATGACATCGAGCACTTCCCCGACCATTTCCGGGTCGAGCGCCGAGGTCGGCTCATCGAACAGCATCACCTTCGGCTCCATGGCCAGGGCCCGGGCAATCGCAACCCGCTGTTGCTGGCCGCCTGACAGGCGCGAAGGGTATTCATTGGCTTTCTGGCTGATGCCGACTTTCTCCAGCAACGCCCGGGCCTTGGCCTCACGCTCGGCCTTGCCGCGCTTGCGCACGACTTTCTGCGCCAGGCACAGGTTCTCCAGCACAGTCATGTGCGGGAACAGGTTGAAGTGCTGGAACACCATGCCGACTTCACGGCGGTAGGCGTTGACGTCGGTCTTCGGGTCCGCCAGTTGCAGGCCATCGATGGCCACGGTGCCTTCGTCGAACGACTCCAGGCCGTTGAGGCAGCGCAGGAAGGTCGATTTGCCCGAACCGGACGGCCCGAGCACAACCAGGACTTCGCCCTTGGCCACATTGGTGCTGACGTGATCGACCGCGCGCACCACCTGGCCACGGGTATCGAAGACTTTTACCAGATCACGGACTTCAATCACTTTGCGCAAGCCTCCGCTCAAGCCGGCTGGCCATGTGCGACAGCGGCAGGTTGATCAACAGGTACAGGCCAGCGACACAGAACCAGATCTCGAAGGTCGAGAACGAGGTGGTGATCGCTTCACGGCCGCTCTTGGTCAGTTCGGTAATGGCGATCACCGACACCAGCGAGGTGTCCTTGACCAGGCTGATGAACTGCCCGGCCAGCGGTGGCAGCACGCGCTTGAACGCCTGCGGCAGCACCACGTGACGCATCGACTGGCCCGCACTCAGGCCCAGCGAGCGCGCAGCTTCGCCCTGCCCCTTGGCAATCGACTGCACACCGGCGCGGACGATCTCGGCCACGTAGGCGCCGGTAAACAGCGCCAGCGCCGCGACCCCGGCGAACTCGCGGGACAGGTTGAGCACGGTACCAATGAAGAAGTAGAAAATGAAGATCTGGACCAGCAGCGGCGTGCCCCGCACCAACTCGACGTAGACCGTGGACAGGTCACGCAGGGTCGGGTTGCTCGACAGGCGGCAAAGGCCGGCAAACAGCCCGATCACCAGGCCCAGCACGCCCGAGGCCACCGAGATCCACACCGTGGTCCACAGGCCCCAGGCCAAGGGGCCGGCGGCCCAGTGATGGGTCACACCGATCAGGTCGCCCTCGGCAACATCGTCACCACGCGACAGCAGCACACTGGCCAGCTCGACATCGAACACCTGCTCGGCGCCGCTCTCGTCACGCAGGGTGACGCTGGCCATGTCACCTTTGGGCGTAATCGATTCGATGGTGCCATTGTCGCTGGCGCGCTGGGCAACTTCGGACTGGTAGGCGAAGTACTGCGGTACGCGGTTCCAGCTCCACTCGTAGGAAATCATCGAGGTCGCGTAATACAGGCTCAACGCCAGGCCCACCAGGACCAGCGCGGTGAGCCCGTGCCAGGGCCACTGGGATTTTTTGTGTTTGATCACTTAAGGGGACTTCCGTAAAAGCGAACGCGCAGGGCCAGCCTGCGCGTCGGGTTTCAAACCAGGCGTTACGCCGTGGCCTTATTCCATGTCCTTGAGCCAGGCGGTGTCCTTGAACCACTTGTCGTGGATTCGATCATAGGTACCGTCGTGCTTGATCTGGTGCAGGAAATTGTTGATGAAGTTCAGGCTGTCGTAGTCGCCCTTCTTCAGGCCGAACGCCAGCGGTTCGAAGGTGAATGGCTTGTCCAGGAACAGCAGCTTGCCAGCGCCAGCCTTGTTCACCGCCACCACGTTGTACGGCGCGTCGTAGACGAAGGCATCGGCCTTGCCGTTGACCACGTCCATTACCGCTTCCTGCTCGTTGTCGTAGCCGTGGTACTTGGCCTTGCCGATCAGCTTCTTGGCAACCATCTCACCGGTAGTGCCGAGCTTGGAGGTCAGGCGGTATTTCTCGTTGTTCAAATCCTTGTAGGACTTGATCTCGCCCGCCAGCTCCTTGCGGATCAGCAGGGTCTGGCCGACAACAATGAAGGGTTCGCTGAAGTTGAGCTTCAGGTTACGTTCCTGGGTCAGGGTCATGCCGCTGCTGATGATGTCGAACTTGTCGGTCATCAGGGCCGGGATGATGCCGTCGTAGGAGGTGGACACCATCTCCAGCTTGACGCCCATGGACTTGGCCATGGCCTTGAGGATATCGACTTCAAAGCCGACGATCTCGCCACGCTTGTTGGTCATCTGAAACGGCATGTAGGTCGGGTCCATGCCTGCACGCAGAGTGCCACGCTTGACCGCCTCGTCAATGGCACCGGCCGCCTGGGCGGCATTGACCGCGACCAGCGCGGTGACGCCGATCAGCAGGGTCGACAGAAACTTTTTCAACATCACCAGATCCCCCAGCAAGAAAGCTCGAATTTTATTTTTGGCGCGAACCGTCCTACAGACGGGTGCGAGATATTCGGAGGGGATGCTAACGCATGGGCGGCGTTGTGGGTATCAGAAAAAGGGCTGAAACAAATCGCGGGGCAAGCCCGCTCCCACAGGGACACCATTGACTGGTGCAGTCCTTGTGGGAGCGGGCTTGCCCCGCGATAAATCAGGCGCTGGCCAATGAAGGCTGCGCCACAGGCTCCGGATGCAGAGGCAACAATGGCGAATGCGGGTCGTTGGCGATCGACTGACGCCAGACGCCCAGCCAGGCCTCGTTCTTCTCGTCCCAAACGCGGGTGTGCAACCGCGCCAGGGCGACCGGATCACTGAGCAGGGCCAGACGGGTGTTGCCGTCCAGACCACTCGGACCAAGATCCAACGCCTTGTCGATGCGCTCGGCACGCAACGACTCGATTGGAGCCGCGACACCATGACGCGCTGTCGCCAGGGCACAGGCCAGTGCGTTCTGCTGCGGGTCGACCACGGCCCGGACGAAACCGTCGTGCATGGCATGCCAGCGGTTTTCGTGGGTGTACTGGTCGGTTGCCAGCAGTTCGTGCGGCGTGGCGTATTCCTCAGGAATCAGGAACAGGCTCTCGTCCTTGGCGCGCAAGCCCAGGTGTACCCGGCTGGAAATCACCGACACCGGGATCGACAGCATCAGCGAACCGACGATTGGCACCAGCCACCACAGGAAGCTCGGGTTCAGCCAGGCCACCAGCAAGGCCCAGGCCACACCCAGCAGGGTCTGTGGACCATGGCGGCGCACCGCTTCGCTCCAGGGGGTAGAGTCGTCGTCACGCTGCGGCGAGTTCCAGGTCGCGGCCCAGCCGAGGAAGGCGGCCAGGACGAAACGGGTGTGGAAAATCATCCGCACCGGTGCCAGCAGCATGGAGAACAGCATCTCCAGCAACATCGACAACGTCACCTTGAAGCGCCCGCCGAACTCTTTCGCACCCTTGGCCCAGATCAGGATGACACTGAGCAACTTGGGCAGGAACAGCAGCACGATGGTGGTCGAGAACAGCGCAATGGCCTTCTCCGGGTGCCACTGTGGCCACAGCGGATAGAGCTGGCGCGGCTCGAGGAAGTACTGCGGCTCCATCAGGGTGTTGGTCGCCAGCAACGCGGTCGACAGCACCAGGAAGAAGAACCACAACGGCGCCGACAGGTACGACATCACCCCGGTGAGGAACACCGCACGGTGCACCGGGTGCATGCCCTTGACCAGGAACAGGCGGAAGTTCATCAGGTTGCCGTGGCACCAGCGCCGGTCGCGCTTGAGCTCGTCGAGCAGGTTCGGCGGCAACTCTTCATAACTGCCCGGCAGGTCATAGGCAATCCACACGCCCCAGCCAGCGCGACGCATCAGTGCCGCTTCGACGAAGTCGTGAGACAAAATCGCACCGGCAAACGCGCCCTTGCCCGGCAACGGTGCCAAGGCGCAGTGCTCGATGAACGGCTTCATGCGGATGATTGCGTTATGCCCCCAGTAGTGCGACTCACCCAGCTGCCAGAAGTGCAGACCGGCGGTGAACAGCGGGCCGTAGACGCGGGTCGCGAACTGCTGCATGCGCGCATACAGGGTATCCATGCCCGACGCCTTCGGCGCGGTCTGAATGATCCCGGCATCGGGATTGGCTTCCATCAAGCGGACCAGACTGGTCAGGCATTCGCCACTCATCACGCTGTCGGCATCGAGAACCACCATATAGCGGTAGTCGCTGCCCCAGCGGCGGCAGAAGTCGTCGAGGTTACCGCTCTTGCGCTTCACGCGGCGGCGCCGGCGACGGTAGAAAATGCGCCCGAAGCCCTTGGCCTCGCGGCAGACTTCCAGCCACGCCTGTTGCTCGGCTACGGCGATATCGGGGGCGTTGGTGTCGCTGAGCACGAAGAAGTCGAAGCGGTCCAGGTCACCGGTGGCGGCAACCGACTCGAAGGTTGCGCGCAAGCCGGCAAATACCCGTGGCACATCTTCGTTGCAGATCGGCATGACGATGGCCGTACGCGCCCCCGCCTCGATCGGCTCGTTACCGGCACTGCTGCCGGAAATACGGTACTTGTCGCGACCGGTGAGCAGCTCGAGAAAGCCCATCAGCGCGGTCCAGAACCCGGCCGACACCCAGCAGAAGAGGATGCCGAACAGAATCAGGATGCTGGTTTGCAACGCATACGGCCAGACCTGAGTAGCGGTCTGCCACAGCGACTGGTGGGTGATTTCGTCGAGATCGACAAACGACCAGCCCTGGTACGGCAGGATGCCTTTCATGTACCAGCCGGCAACGATGGTCTGACCGAGCATCAGCGCCAGCAGGATATAGCGGCGCATGGAGCCGACCCAGCGCCAGCGCGCCTTGGGCAGCTCGCGCTTTTCCGGTGCCGGGGCATTGCGGCGCCCGGTCAGGCGGCGCCAGCCACGGATCAGGATGTTGGTTCGCCATGGCTCGGGAATTACCCGGGTACGGCGAATCGGCGGCGTGGCCTTGAGGCAGAGCCGGCCGCTGCCATCCACCGCAAGCATCTCGGCGTCGTGCAGGTCCTGGGCGCTGGTCAGGGTCAGGCGCTCCCCCACCGAAGCCTGCACGGCTTCGGCAGCGAAAGTACCCGGCTGGGCCGACAAACGTTGATGCAGCTCGCTGAACGAGGTGCAGCTGGCAAGTTCTGCCCGCTGCTCATCGCTCAGTGGTAAGTGGGCCAGGTATTCGCCAAGCGATTCTGGCCGTGCTTGAGAGTTACTCATCGGCAGGCAACTGATAGCTCCAGGTCTCGGTCAACACCTGTTCGGTGGTGGCCGGTGCCCCAGTGGTGGATGCCGCGTCGGCGGCGGGTTGCTCGGCAGGCTTCTCGGCCTTGGCAGCCTTGACTGCTGCCTTGTCCTGTTTAGCCGGTTTGGCTGGCTTGGCCGCTTCGACCGGAACGTCACGCAGCAGCGCTGCACGCATCTCCACGGACTTGCTCGGGTCTTTGACCTTCATCCGCAAGGTCAGGCGCCAGCCTTTGATTTCCGGGTTGTAACGCAGGTTGTTCTCGACCAGTTCAGCGTTGTCGCCAATGCTCACCTGGCTACGTACAGCGGTGTCTTCCGGCAGTTTAGCCAGTACCGGGCCTTCGAAGTCGACCAGGAAAGCGACGGTGCCGTCGGCTTGACGGATCAGGTTGGATTGCTTGACGTCACCGGTCGAGCGCAGGGTTTGCTTGACCCAGCCCAGGTTCGGCGAGTGGAACTCGGACTCGTCAATGGTCCAGTGCAGGCGGTAGTTGTACTCGAATGGTGTACCCGGCTCCGGCAGCTTTTCCGGGCTCCAGAACGCAACGATGTTGTCGTTGGTTTCGTCGGCGGTCGGAATCTCGACCAGGTCGACGGTGCCTTTGCCCCAGTCGCCAACTGGCTCGATCCAGGCGCTTGGGCGCTTCTGGTAGTTGTCATCGAGGTCTTCGAACTGGCTGAACTCACGCTGACGCTGGAGCAGGCCGAAACCACGCGGGTTCTCGACGCTGAAGTTGCTCACGGCCAGGTGTTTCGGGTTGTTCAGCGGACGCCACAGCCATTCGCCGTTGCCCGCGTGGATCGACAAGCCTTCGGAATCGTGCAGGGCCGGACGGTAGTTGAGCACTTTCGATGGCTGGTTGCCGCCGAACAGGAACATGCTGGTCAGCGGGGCAATGCCCAGGCGGCTGACGTGGTCACGCAGGAACACCTTGGACTTGACGTCGACAATGGTGTCGCTGCCCGGACGCAGGGTCAGCTTGTAGGCGCCAGTGGAGCGTGGCGAATCGAGCAGCGCGTAGATCACCAGGTGCTTGTCGGTGGCCTTGGGCTTTTCGATCCAGAACTCGGTGAAACGCGGGAATTCTTCACCAGACGGCAGCGCAGTGTCGATAGCCAGGCCACGGGCGGACAGGCCATACACATGGCCCTTGCCGACGACGCGGAAGTAGCTGGCGCCAAGCAGGGTCATGATTTCATCCTGCTTGTCGGCCTTGTTGATCGGGTACAGCACGCGGAAACCGGCATAGCCGAGGTTTTCGGTGGCCTTGGGATCAAACTGCACGCTGCCGAAATCGAAGCGGCTCGGGTCGTACTTGATTTCCTCGACCTTGGTCGCGGTCACTTCGTTGATTTTCACCGGCGTGTCGAAATGCATGCCCTGGTGATAGAAGGACAGCTTGAACGGGGTTTTGTCGTTGGCCCATTCGGCTTTTTCCGTCAGGAAGCGGATCTGCTGGTAGTCGCCGTACTTCATGTCACGGAACACGGCTGGCAGATTGCTTTTCGGCGCCTCGTATTTCTGTCCGGCAAGATCCTTCGCCTTGGCCGCCACGTCGTCAAGGTTGAACGCCCAGAGCTGGCCAGCGCTGAACAGGCCTACCAGCGTTGCGCCGGCCAACAGGGCCTTGCGCAGCCGATTGCCGGGGGTTCTTGGTGCATTACAGAAACTAACAATCACGAGCTACCCTCGCCGAAAACAGATCAGAAAACCAACGGCCAGCGACATATGCCAAGTTGGCGAGCACTGTTCGGACTCCGAAAGGGCGCAATGATTCCCCAAACGGTTCCGGACAGTCTCAAGTCAGAGTGAAACGAACCTGCGAACGCAGGCCCACATAGCGCGCGATTATCCAGCAGGGCGCGTTACAACGCATCAGGGCAAACCAACTATTTATGCTACAAAACCCCTTGTTTTCCTGCAAACAGGGGTTTTTTGCCATCAGATTTGTAACATAAATGTTACGGGGCCATCATTGACCAGATGCACCTGCATGTCAGCCCCGAACTGACCACTGGCCACCGTGGCATGCAGTGCCTGGGCCTGAGCCAGTAAATAGTCGAAAAGCTCGGCGCCGAGGGCCGGTGGTGCCGCCGTGGAAAAGCTCGGGCGCAGGCCATTCTGGGTATCCGCGGCCAGGGTGAACTGCGAGACCAGCAACAAACCGCCGCCAATGTCCTTGAGCGACAGGTTCATCTTGCCCTGGGGATCGCTGAACACCCGGTAGTTGAGCAGCTTGTGCAGCAGTTTGTCGGCGTGAGCCCGGGTGTCACCGGGCTCTACCGCGACCAGCACCAGCAGGCCCTGATCGATGGCACCGACTGTTTTGCCCTCGACATCTACCCGCGCGCCACGCACGCGTTGCAGCAAGCCCTTCATGCTTCTTCCAGCGGCAGGTCGAGCAAGCGCCGGGCCATCTGGTCGGCGGCACGCACCAGCGCATCGGTGATACCCGGCTCTGAAGCAGCATGGCCGGCGTCGCGAATCACCTTCAACTCACTGTTCGGCCAGGCCTGGTGCAGCTCCCAGGCGTTATCCAGTGGGCAGATCACATCGTAGCGACCATGCACGATCACTGCCGGCAGGTGGGCGATCTTGGGCATGTCGCGGATCAGTTGGTCCGGCTCGAGGAAGGCATTATTGGTGAAGTAGTGGCATTCGATACGAGCAATCGACAGCGCGCGCTGCGGCTCGGAGAAGCGATCGACCACCAGCGGGTTCGGCCGCAGGGTAGCGGTGCGCCCTTCCCAGGTGGACCAGGCTTTGGCTGCATGCATCTGGGCAATCTGGTCGTTGCCAGTCAGGCGTTTGTGGAACGCCTTGACCAGGTCACCGCGCTCTTCGGCCGGGATCGGCGCGATGTAGTCCTGCCAATAATCCGGGAACAGCCGGCTGGCGCCCGCCTGGTAGAACCACTCGATCTCTTGCGGACGGCACAGGAAGATTCCGCGCAGGATCAGGCCATGAACGCGTTCAGGGTGAGTCTGGGCGTAGGCCAGGGCCAGGGTCGAGCCCCAGGAACCGCCGAACAGCAGCCATTTGTCGATCCCCAGGTGCTTGCGGATGCGCTCCAGGTCTTCGACCAGGTGCCAGGTGGTGTTGTTTTCCAGGCTGGCATGCGGGGTCGAGCGGCCGCAGCCGCGCTGATCGAAGGTAATGATGCGGTACAGGTTGGGGTCGAAGTAGCAGCGGCTTTGCGCATCGCAGCCTGCTCCGGGTCCACCATGGATGAACACCACCGGCAGACCTTCCGGCGAACCGCTCTCGTCGACATACAGCACATGCGGTGCTTCCACGGCCAGATCGTGCCGGGCGTAGGGTTTGATCTGCGGGTACAAGGTCTGCATTACGCACTCCGTGTGGGAATTATTCTGCCGTTGGGCATCATAAACCTGAATTGCGCTTTGAGCATGTTTCTGACGCCACTGTCGAAGCCGACCAAGCGTTCGCGTCTAGCGGTAGCCCATGAATCGCGCCTGATATATCTACCACATCATGCGAAAGTCGGCCGTCCATAGTCCGTAGCCCACGAACTACGCAATGGGCTACGACATGCCAAACCAGACCGAAACACGCACCCCGCCAAGTGTTCACTACACCACAATCGAGGGAAAGATCCCCGAATGGCTGAAAGCTGCACCGGCAGAAACGCACCAGTCTTTGCGCAACTGGAAGCAAGCGCCTGCCTGGCTGACAGCAGCGATTCAGGAACAACCCACTGTAGCCAAGGCATGGAGCGACGAGCATGCCCGACATCGTGAAAACCAGGCACAGGTCAGGAAACTGTTCGAACATATTCCAGACCTCACGGCGTTCGCCAGAAAGGTACTGAGCAACGCCATCGAGCAGCGCTTTGGACTCACCGTCGACGTGGACAACACCTTTCTGCTGGACGCACGGCTTATCGACACGGCAAGCTCCATCGACGCCCGCCAGGCCATCGACCGGGCAACGCGCTCACTGCTGCGCTGTGCCATGAACAATTTCGACGCCACGGCTGCCGTCAACAACGGGATGGATGCGGCAGACGGCCTGCTGCACAAGTCCGTCATCCTCGATCACCGGCGTTTCATGGGCACCGTTCCGATCACCAATGCGCTGGACATCCATGCCGAAGATTTCGCCGATTTGTGCCGCACCCTGGACATCGGCGGCAAGTATCACGACATGCTTCATACCATTTACTACCCGGCTGCGGAGCCTGGACAGAGCGCCGATGAAAACGCTTTGACGGTGTACCAGACCCTGGGCCGTGCTGAGGCATCCGCATTCAGACAGTCGCTACACTTCGCGTTCCTTAAGGGCGACATAAGCGAGGTGCTGTACACCGCCGCGCTCGCCACACCACTTGAAACTGAACTGCCCGCGCCTGCAGCGTCCAACATTACCTTCAGCCTGGTCACGCTCTGGGAAGTGGAGTTGGCCGGCATCGCGCTCATCACCTGCAAGATCGCCGGGCAAAACAGCGTGGCGCTCTACACCCCTGACGACAGCACAACGCCGATCAAAGAGTTTGTATCGGTAGACGCGTTGAAAGCCGACTTACGTAACAGGCTACTGGCAGATATCAGCTATCTGGAAACCTATATCGCTGACCGCGACAAAGGCTCGGTGAGCACCCGGCTCAAGAACCGCCTTACACCTATCGAATGGAGCATCCGCGGCCTACAAGAACGCAACCCGGACCCACACGCCACGCTGAATCCGGTCATGCGTCCTTTCCGGTACTCGTTCCTGAGTGTCATGGCGTTTCAGAAAGTCGAGCGCCATGAAAGAGACGTGGTTTTCCACGCTGTCCCGACCTACGTCGTCGACCTGCGCACGGCCAAAGCCCATCGGGAATTGATCGCCGGGCGGGTGCTGACCGCACTCAACATTGCCGGCTTTTTTGTACCGGGCCTGGGCGAAGCAATGCTTGCCGTTTACGTTGTGCAATTGGCACATGAGGTCTATGAGGGCATCGAAAGCTGGGAAAACGACGAAAAAGACCAAGCCTACGGCTATCTCGTCGATGTGGTCGAGAACGTAGCGATCATGGCTGCGTTTGCCGCCGCAGCCTCTGCAATAAAGGACGGTGTCGAGGTCATAAAGGAACCGCCCGCAGAAAAACCCATGCCTGTCGAAGCCCCCTCCTTCATCGAAGAGCTGGAGGACGTCGAATTGCCCAACGGCGAGACTCGCCTGTGGAAGCCCGACCTGGTGCCTTATCGCCATGCCCAGGTACTGCCCGAAGAACTGGAGCCGGATGAAGTCGGCCTGCGCCACCATCAAGGCAAGCGCTGGCTGCTTTTGCAGGACAACCAGTACGTCGTCAAGCAAGCCCCCTCGACCGGTGAGTATCACCTCGAACATCCGAGCAGAACCCTGGCGCATGAACCCGTCTTGCGTCACAACGGCGCAGGCGCCTGGCTACTGCCTTTCGAGCAACCGCTGCAATGGCCACTCAACACCCTGCTGCAACGAATGGGCGCACCGCTGACTGATGAAGAAGCCCTGCAGGCATTACGCGTCAGCGACACCCACGAGGACATACTGCGACGCGCACTGACCGAGAGCCAGCGGTTACCGGCCATGCTCCAGGACAGCATGGCGCGCTTCAAGCTGGACCGGATCGTTCGCCAGCTGCCCGACGCCGACGGCCAGCCAGCCGAGTTCGAACGCGCCTACGCGCGTCTGCCCGCAAGCCAAGCACCCGGAGCCAAGGTTATCCAGCGGGTGTACCCGACGTTGCCAGCCGCCGTCACTGATGAGCTGATAGACAACGCCAGCCTGCACGAACGGCAAACACTCAGTGCAGGCAAGGTGCCTTTACGCCTCGCTGAGGAAATCCGCGTCTACCAGCAGCAAATCCGTCTTAACCGTGCCTATGAAGGGTTGTACCTGACGGGTGTGCGAAGTTGGGATACCGACCGACTGACCCTGCACACACTCGAACAGCTGCCAGACTGGCCGACGCAGACCAAGCTCGAACTCCTCCAGAACAGGCGCTGGCCAAGCCAGCGTGCCAGCATTGGCATACTGAACGCGCAGCCCTATAAGACCATCACCAGCGCCGAGGTCGGATACATCGTCCACGACGAGCTCCAGGCAGACGCAGCGGTCACTGCACATTCAAATCTTTATGCAGCACTGTATGAGGCACTGCCTGAGGTCATGGCTCAACTGGGTTGCGTGAATGCAGACGAACTGCGGCGCCTGGTGCAGGAAAGCCCGCTGTTGCCCCGCTCCTCGTTGCGCCAGGTGCTGGGCATGCAACCCGTACGTCCCGGCTACCGTTCACCCATGCGTCTGGCCGACGGTCGCCTGGGTTATCCGCTGAGTGGCGGTATGCCTGCTGAGCAGGGCATCACGCGCCAGGCCTTACTCGACGCCGTTGCCGCAACCGGGCTGACTGAGCACACCCCAAGGTCGGTGGACCAGATCATGATGATCCTTGCCAACCCAGGTCGTACCCGGCTGCAAGTTCTTGAGCGACTGCAAGAACTGCTCGAACAGCGCAATGAGCTGCAAAGCAGGCTGGACGACTGGAACGAAGCTTTTTCGCCTTCCGACGACCAGGCAGCACGAGACCACGACAATCTGCGCAATGCAATCATGCAGCACTGGTACGACACCGCACTGGTCGAACATGCCGAACACACGGCGGAGCTGAACCTGGAGCGGGTACCGCTGGCCGATATTCCGTTGACCTTGCCCGCGTCCTTCACCTCCCGTGTGCGCACGCTCCGGTTGCTGGATCTAGCACCTGGCACCCTGGCCGGCTGGGCGCAGCATGAACGACTGCTGCAACGCCTGTTCAGACAGATGCCGCAGCTCGAGACGCTGGAAATCAGCCGAGCCTATGACCCCAGGGCAACCCCCTCCTCTTCTATTTTCAGCATCCCGACAATCACCCAGCACTTGCCTGCTTTACATACACTGGCCTTCACCAACCAGAACATCCCGCTTTCATCCAGCGACCTGAACCTGCTCGCCGGGCTGCGCCAGCTCAGGCACCTGGACCTGAGCGGCAATCGATTCGCGCAGCACCACAGTCCCGGTTTCCACGAGCTGAGCCTGGACTACCTGGGCCTCGATCATATGCAACTGAGTCAATGGCCCATTGGCCTTGGCAGCGAGGCCCTCGGTCGAATCACGCGGTTATCGCTGCGTAACAACAACCTCAGAACACTGCCATCGTTCTTGCTCAGTGAGCCCGACACGCTCCCCAACCAGTTTATTCTCTCGCTGGAAGGTAACGCCTTCAATGAAACCCAGCTGCAGCGTCTGCTGCTGAACGAGAGACGCTCAACTACACGATTCAATGTGGATCAGTCACCAGCGCTCACCGAGCAGCTCGAGCAAATCCGCCGTGAACGCCAACAGATGCGCGACGCCATTGATGGCTGGGCGCATGCCTCGAGTTCGAGCGCGCCACTGACCCAGGAGATTCTGGCGGACCGGCAGCGCATCGAATCCGCGCTAACCGAGTTCTGGAATCGTCAGGAGCGAGGCCTGCCACACCTCTGGCTGCGACTCGAAGATGTCGCACTGGAAAATTTCCCCAGACGGCTCCCGGCCTTCTTCGGTGAGCGCGTGAACGCCTTGACGTTGACACGCCTGAGGGGATCTACCTCGCAGCTTGACGAGCTGCTCAGACGCTTCCCCAACATCACCCGGTTGACCATTGACGCGCACGTGGCGCCAATGCCGTCGTTACCATCAGTCCTGGCGCGCTTACCCCGGCTGACCGATCTTGAGTTGCGCAACATGGACCTTGAAATCGATCAGGCCACGCTCGATATCCTCGGCGAGTTGCAGCAGCTCACGTCACTCGACCTATCAGGCAACCGATTAGGTGTCATTTCCCAGGTACCCGAAAACCTGTCCTTGAATTTGACAACGCTGGCCCTGACCAACATGAACCTGCAAGGTTGGCCAAGCTGGTGCGACCGTTTGCTGCCGCTGGAGTTTCTGGACTTGAGCTCAAACAACATCACGCAATTGCCTGACCATATCCTGCACAACATCAATAATCCGATGCCAATCTCTTCAATATCACTGTTCGACAACCCGCTTTCAGTTGAAACAGTGCAACGCGTTCGCACGTTCTCGGATAGCCAGCACAGCTACTCCTTCGCCCTCGACCTGCCTGACAACCTGATGCTGGTCGACTCCTCGGATGAAGGCTCGCTCCTGGGCCATCCACATTTCCCAATTCCTTACAGTGGCGACGATACCCCCAGGCTCGAAGACTGGATGCTGGGCACCGAAGCACAAAACGAGGCGCTCAGAGATAGCTGGGAGCGCATTCAAACACTGGAGGATGGCAGCAACCTGTTTCATCTTGTCGGCCGCTTGCGCAACGCCGGCCCCTATCTCGACCCGACCTCGCAAGCCTCGTTCAGCGAGCGCGTTCGCATGGTACTGATCACTGCCGCAAGCAACGACGCAGAGCGGCCAACCATGAACGCCATCGCTGCGGCGGGGGTACCCGACCCACTCACCGGCTCGCAGACTTGCCACGATGGCGCGCTCCAGGAATTCAACAATATAGAACTGTACCTGATGGGAAAGCGGGTGCTGACCGACGCTGGCGATACCTTGAAGTCTCTGCATCGACGCCTGCGACAACTGTATCGAACCGGGCAACTGGACCTGTTGGCCCACCAACGCAGCGACCCTGGAGATCTCGTCTCGGTTCGCCTCGCCTACCGCCGTTCGCTCGCCAAAGAGCTGGATCTGCCGATAGCTGACAGCATGCGCTTCCGTAGTGCCGCCCAGCTGCGACCCGATGAGCTGACTCGCGTGCTGAATACGATCCGAGAACGCGAAAGCAGTGACGCGTTCATCAACTACTTGCTGGCCAACGAAGACTGGACCCGCCGTTTGCGCGCCGAACACAGCGATCGCTTCGCCGAAATTGAACAGGATTTTGGCGCCCGGGTACTTGCTGCGGCCGCACTCGACGTCACACTGGAGGAAGAACTGGCCTTGCAGGAACGCCTGCACAAGAACAAGGATCAACAGGAGATGGAACTGCTCCGCGCGCTGACAAACGATTATTCCCGAGACAACTGATCACAGGTTCCACCTAGCTGAACCTTGCCTTGGGCCTGGCCAAGCGGACAGGCCCAAGGCTTTTATTTGCCATACCGCTGCTTGCCCCACGCCAACAGCGCCTCCAATAGCTGTCGCAGAACTACTTGTGTCGGTTGCGCGCGGTCTTCGCGATACTCAAACGGCTCAACCTCCTCCATGTAGGTACTCTGCGCCAGCTCCAGCTGCACAGCATGGATATTGTTGGCCGGGTCGCCATAGTGACGGGTGATATGCCCGCCCTTGAAGCGGCCATTGAGCACGTGGCTGTACTGAGCAAACCCGGCGCAGACACCCTGCAGGCGCTCGGCCAGCTCAGGGTCGCAACTGGCGCCATTGAAGGTACCAAGGTTGAAGTCCGGCAACTTGCCTTCAAACAGGTGCGGGATGTGCGAACGAATCGAATGAGCATCCCAGAGCAGTGCATAACCAAACTGCTCACGCAGGCGCTCCAGCTCACGACGGAGAGTGTCGTGGTAGGGGCGCCAGATGCCTTCCAGGTATTCCGCACGCTCTTCTGCCGACGGCTCTTTGCCCGCCTGAAACAGTGGCTCGCCCTCGAACAGGGTGGCCGGGTACAGACCGGTGGTAGCGCCGGCGTACAGGGGTTTGTCGTCATCCGGGCGGTTCAGGTCGATGACAAAGCGCGAGTACTCGGCCGCTACCACGCTGGCACCCAGTTCACGGGCAAAGTCGTACAGCTGCGGGATATGCCAGTCGGTATCGGGCAAGCTTTGCGCCTGCGTCACCAGCCCGGCCTTGACCACCGGCGTCAGGCGCAAGCCGGCGTGAGGCATGCTGATCAGCAGCGGCAGACTGCCCTGGTGAAAACTCAGTACCTTGTCCATTAGCCTTCCTTCAATTGAAAATTTCACGGCCCAGGCGTACTACCCGCTTGGGCAAGTCACCGCCTAGCCAATAACACAGATCCGCCGGACGCTCGATCTGCCAGGCAACGAAGTCCGCTACCTTGCCCACTTCCAGCGAGCCATGGCTGTCACCCAGCCCCAAGGCTGTTGCGGCATGGGTGGTGACACCGGCCAAGGCTTCTTCCGGGGTCATGCGGAACAGGGTACAGGCCATGTTCAACATCAGGCGCAGCGAAAGCGCCGGCGAGGTGCCGGGGTTGAGGTCACTGGCGATGGCAATCTTCACCCCGTGCTTGCGCAACGCGTCCATTGGCGGCAACTGGGTCTCACGCAAGAAGTAGAACGCCCCGGGTAACAGCACGGCCACGGTTCCGGCCGCCGCCATGGCAACCGCATCGTCCTCGGTCATGAACTCCAGATGATCAGCCGACAGTGCCTGGTAGCGCGCCGCCAGGCTGGAACCCGCCAAGGATGACAGTTGCTCGGCATGCAGTTTCACCGGCAGCTTCAACTCACGTGCCTTGATGAACACCCGCTCGACCTGGGCCGGGGAAAAGGCCAGGTACTCGCAGAAGGCATCCACCGCATCGACCAGACCTTCGGCCGCCAGGGCCGGAAGCATCTCGTCGCAGATATGGCTGATGTAATCGTCAGCCCGGTCCTTGTACTCCGGCGGCAAGGCATGTGCCGCCAGGCAGGTGCTGCGCACGGTCAGCGGCAACTCCTCGCCCAGGCGGCGGATGACCTTGAGCAGCTTGCGCTCGCTGGCCAGATCCAGGCCGTAGCCGGACTTTATCTCCAGGGTGGTGACACCATCGCGCATCAACGCCTGGACCCGCTGGCGGGCACTGACGAACAATTCATCTTCGCTGGCAGCCCGGGTCGCCCGCACGGTGCTGGCAATGCCACCACCTTGCGCGGCGATCTCGGCATAGCTCACCCCTTGCAGGCGCTGCTCGAACTCGCCGCTGCGATTACCACCAAACACCGCGTGGGTGTGACAGTCGATCAACCCCGGAGTGACCCAGGCACCGCCCAGGTCCACGCTTCTGTCAGCGGTCAGGGCCGGCAATGACTGGCGTGGGCCGATCCACTCGATGTGGCCGGCGCTGGTAACGATCGCCGCATCCTCGATGATCGAGTAAGTGCCTTGGGCCATGCTCGCCACATGGCAGTGCTGCCAGAGGGTTTTCATCCAATGTCTCCGTTTCAAGCGTTGTAGTTAGGACGCATCCTGGGCCACCGGCGCCTTGCCCTTGGCTGCCCGTGGCTTGCACCACAGCAGGTAGGAGGCGACCAGGAACAGTACCCAGACCACGCCGACCAGCAAGGCTGCCTGGGTATCCGGGAAGTAACCGAGCACACCGAACACAAACAGCATGAAGGCAATCGCCGCGGCCGGGCCGTAAGGCCAGAACGGTACCGGGAACTTCAGTTCAGCCACTTCTTCACGGCTCATGCTGCGACGCATGGCAACCTGGGTCACCAGGATCATCAGCCAGACCCAGACGGTCGCGAAAGTGGCGATCGAGGCAATCAGCAGGAACACGTTTTCCGGGATCAGGTAGTTGAGCACCACGCCGCCGAGCAACGCCGCGCCCATGACCAACACGGTCATCCACGGCACACCGTGACGGGAGATCTTCGCGAAGCCCTTGGGCGCGTGCCCTTGCTGGGCCAGACCATACATCATGCGGCCGGCACCGAAGATATCGCTGTTGATCGCCGACACGGCCGCCGAGATCACCACGATATTCAGCACAGTCGCCGCCGAACCAATCCCCAGGTTGCTGAAGATCTGTACGAACGGACTGCCCTGGCTGCCGATCTGCGGCCACGGGTACAGGCACATCAGCACGAACAGGGTGAGCACATAGAACAGCAGGATGCGCATCGGCACGGC
Organism: Pseudomonas sp. GZD-222; assembly: GCF_049310525.1. NCBI lineage: Bacteria > Pseudomonadati > Pseudomonadota > Gammaproteobacteria > Pseudomonadales > Pseudomonadaceae > Pseudomonas > Pseudomonas sp. GZD-222. Next base: position 15,057 of record NZ_JBMOWO010000150.1, on the reverse strand, counting down.
GTTGATTGCCTTGGGCAGCACGCGCTGCGGGTCCTTGGCTTCACCGGCGGTGATGCCGATGATTTCGATGCCACCAAAGGCAAACATCACCACGGCGAAGGAAGCGATCAGACCACCAATGCCATTGGGCATGAAACCGCCATGCTCGAACAGGTTACTGATACCCACCGCGTTGTCGGCACTGGCGTTGTTCAGGCCAAAAATCATGATGCCGAAGCCGGCCAGGATCATCGCGACAATGGCACTGACTTTAAGCAGCGACAGCCAGAACTCCATCTCGCCGAAGACTTTGACGTTACACAGGTTCAGGCCGCCAATGAGGAAAACGATGCCCAGCACCCAGATCCAACGGGCAACCTCGGGAAACCAGAAGCCCATATAAATGCCGAATGCGGTCACGTCGGCAATACAGACGATGATCATTTCAAAGGCGTAGGTCCAACCCAGGATGAAACCCGACATCGGCCCCAGGTAGGTGGTGGCATAGCTGCCGAATGAACCGGAGACCGGATTGTGCACGGCCATCTCGCCGAGGGCGCGCATAACCATGAACACTGCGGCGCCGCCAATCAGGTAGGCCAGCAGCACGGCGGGGCCAGCCATCTGGATCGCCGCGGCAGAGCCATAGAACAACCCGGTACCGATTGCTGAACCGAGGGCCATAAATCGAATATGCCGCGCGGTCAGCCCGCGCTTGAGGCCTTGAGCTTCTTGCATGTCACGTCCTTATTTTTGTTCTGGTCGTGAGAATGATTGGGCTTTTTCGTCAGCCATCGCGGTGCGGCGACCCGACTTGCCCCGCGAAGGGCTGGGAAGCAGCCCCAGGACATTACAGGCTAGGCAGGACCTTGGCCGGCAACAGGCCAGTCAGGCGCCCTTCAGCCAACAGGGCGATGGCCGCCTCGATGTCCGGGGCGAAGAAGCGGTCTTTCTCGTAGAACGCGACCTTGGTGCGCAGGATCTGGCGGGCTTGCTCCAGTTTCGGCGAGGTTTTCAGGCCTTCGCGCAGGTCCAGGCCCTGCGCTGCAGCCAGCCACTCGACGGCGATGACGCCACGGGTGTTCTCGGCCATTTCCCACAGACGCTTGCCAGCAGCCGGGGCCATCGACACGTGGTCTTCCTGGTTGGCCGAAGTCGGCAGGCTGTCGACGCTGTGCGGATGGGCCAGCGCCTTGTTCTCGCTGGCCAGCGCGGCAGCGGTCACCTGAGCGATCATGAAACCCGAGTTGACCCCACCATTGGCCACCAGGAACGGCGGCAGCTGGGACATGTGCTTGTCCATCATCAGCGAGATGCGGCGCTCGCTCAGCGAGCCGATTTCAGCAATGGCCAGGGCCATGTTGTCAGCGGCCATGGCCACCGGCTCGGCGTGGAAGTTGCCACCGGAGATCACGTCCCCTTCCTTGGCGAATACCAGCGGGTTGTCGGAGACGGCGTTGGCTTCGATGACCAGTACTTCGGCAGCCTGACGCAACTGGGTCAGGCAGGCGCCCATGACTTGTGGCTGGCAGCGCAGCGAGTACGGGTCCTGAACCTTGCCGCAGTTCTGGTGCGAGGCGGAAACCTCGCTGCCATCGCCCAGCAGGTCACGGTAGCAAGCAGCAGAGTCAATCTGCCCACGCTGACCACGGGCTTCGTGGATACGTGCATCGAACGGCGAGCGCGAGCCCAGAACCGCTTCAACCGTCAGCGCGCCAATCGAGGTGGCGGCGGCGAACAGGTCTTCACCTTCGAACAAGCCGCGCAAGGCATAGGCCGTGGAAGCCTGGGTGCCGTTGAGCAGGGCCAGACCTTCCTTGGCCGCCAGGGTCAGCGGCTCGAGGCCGGCAACCGCCAGGGCTTCGGTGGCCGACAGCCATTGGCCGTTGTGGCGCGCCTTGCCTTCGCCGAGCAGCACCAGCGACATATGCGCCAGCGGTGCCAGGTCGCCGGAAGCGCCCACCGAACCTTTCAGCGGAATGTGCGGATAAACCTCGGCGTTGATCAGCGCGATCAGCGCGTCGATCACCTTGCGGCGAATGCCGGAGAAACCACGGCTCAGGCTGTTGACCTTGAGCACCATGATCAACCGTACCAGGGCATCGTCGATTGGCTGGCCAACGCCGGCGGCGTGCGACAGCACCAACGAGCGCTGCAGGTTTTCCAGGTCGTGGCTGGCGATGCGGGTCGAAGCCAGCAGGCCAAAACCGGTGTTGATGCCGTAGGCCGTGCGGTCTTCGGCCAGGATCTGCTCGACACAGGCGACGCTGGCATCGATCTGCTGGTCAGCGCTGGCGTCCAGCTTGAGTTTCACTGGCTGTTGGAAAATCGCACGCAGCTGAGCCAAGGTCAGGGTGCCGGGCTTCAGGGTCAATTCAGTCACGTTAATGCTCCGTACTCGTGAGGCGTATTCGCCTGCATAGATATCAGTATCAACCATTTACCGCAGATCAGCCTGTGATCATCGGCAGGTTCAAGCCTTGTTCCTTGGCGCAGTCGATGGCGATCTGGTAACCGGCATCGGCGTGACGCATGACCCCGGTAGCCGGGTCGTTGTGCAGGACGCGAGCGATACGCTCAGCCGCCTCGTCGGTACCGTCGCAGACGATGACCATGCCCGAGTGCTGTGAGAAGCCCATGCCGACACCACCACCGTGGTGCAGCGAGACCCAGGTCGCGCCACTGGCGGTGTTGAGCAGGGCGTTGAGCAGTGGCCAGTCGGAGACGGCGTCGGAGCCATCCTGCATCGACTCGGTTTCGCGGTTAGGGCTGGACACCGAACCCGAGTCCAGGTGGTCGCGACCGATGACGATCGGCGCCGACAGCTCGCCGCTGCGGACCATTTCGTTGAACGCCAGGCCGAGCTTGGCGCGCAGGCCCAGGCCGACCCAGCAGATACGGGCTGGCAGGCCCTGGAAGCTGATGCGCTCGCGGGCCATGTCCAGCCAGTTGTGCAGGTGGGCATCGTCCGGGATCAGCTCTTTGACCTTGGCGTCGGTCTTGTAGATGTCTTCGGCATTACCCGACAGCGCCGCCCAGCGGAACGGACCGATACCGCGGCAGAACAGCGGACGGATGTAGGCCGGGACGAAGCCGGGGAAATCAAAGGCATTGCTCACGCCTTCTTCCTTGGCCATCTGGCGGATGTTGTTGCCGTAGTCGAAGGTCGGTACGCCCTGCTTCTGGAAGTCGAGCATGGCCTGGACATGCACGGCCATGGATTGCTTGGCGGCCTTGACCACCGCAGCCGGTTCGGTCTGCGCACGGTCGCGGTACTGTTCCCAGGTCCAGCCGGCTGGCAGGTAACCGTTGAGCGGGTCGTGGGCGCTGGTCTGGTCGGTGACCATGTCCGGGCGCACGCCACGCTTGACCAGCTCAGGCAGGATCTCGGCGGCGTTACCCAGCAGGGCGATGGAGATGGCCTTGCCTTCGGCGGTGTACTTGGCGATACGCGCCAGGGCGTCATCGAGGTCCTTGGCTTGCTCGTCGACATAACGGCTGCTCAGGCGGAAGTCGATGCGGCTCTGCTGGCATTCGATGTTCAGCGAGCAGGCGCCGGCCAGGGTCGCGGCCAGTGGCTGGGCGCCGCCCATGCCACCGAGGCCGGCGGTCAGTACCCACTTGCCCTTGAGGCTGCCGTTGTAGTGCTGGCGGCCGGCTTCGACGAAGGTTTCGTAGGTGCCCTGGACGATGCCCTGGCTGCCGATGTAGATCCAGCTGCCGGCGGTCATCTGGCCGTACATGGCCAGGCCTTTGGCATCCAGTTCGTTGAAGTGTTCCCAGTTGGCCCAGTGCGGTACCAGGTTGGAGTTGGCGATCAGCACGCGTGGCGCGTTGCTGTGGGTCTTGAACACGCCGACCGGCTTGCCCGACTGCACCAGCAGGGTTTCGTCTTCGTTGAGATTGGTCAGGCTCTCGACGATCTTGTCGTAGCACTCCCAGTTACGTGCGGCACGGCCGATGCCACCGTAGACCACCAGCTCTTTCGGGTTCTCGGCGACTTCCGGGTCGAGGTTGTTCATCAGCATGCGCAACGGTGCTTCAGTCAGCCAGCTTTTGGCGGTCAGCGTGTTGCCGCGGGCTGCGCAGATTTCGACGTCACGGAATTTTTTGAAGTTGTTGTCAGTCACGGAAATGGCTCCTAAGCAATCAGTCCAAGGCAACCCAGGCATTGGGTGTGTCATGGGTACTTATACAAACACATCTTTACTTGTATGTACAAGCATAGGCAATTGAAGTGCCAACTCATCAGAGCACCCGCTGCACAGGCGTAAATGCAGGCGCCAGAGCCCCGCAATGCCTGGCTTTGGCGCGTAGAAATAATTTTCAGGGGATGAGCGGTGAAATGCGGCCGACCAGTGGCGTTGCACCACCTTGGGTCAATCGGTAACAGCCTCGGCCGAAGTGCTCGGCCGAGGCGTAACAGCTTCAGTGTGCCGACAGCTCGATCAGGCAGCAGCGGCCCTGCACATTCAAGGTCTGCAGGCTGGCATTACCTTCCAGATGCAGGCAGTCATAGCGTCCGAGCTTATATTCACCCTGCCCCGCCAGCGCGACGTCCACCTGAGACGCGGCGGCAAACAGCAACACCGTCGAGGCCGAACTGAACACCCGTTGGCTGCCGTCCAGCCACTGCAGGCGGGCACGGTAACGCTCGGGGGCATAGATCAGGTTGAAATCGCGAATCGAGCCACCGAGCAAGGTGCAACTGACCTGGCTTTCACCCTTGAAGGCGAAGGCATCGAAAGGCAGCAACGAGCGTGTAGCCTGGCCATCGACCTGCAGGCACATGCCATCGCCTTCGAGTACGGTGATGATTCGCTGGTAACCGGCAAAGCTGGAAAAGCCACCGGACTCGGCAATGTCGGCAATCGACAGGCGCCAGCCGAAACCGTCCAGGCCTTCGCCGGCATCACGGGTGATCTCTTCGGTGCTGCCGCCGCCGTTCTTCCACGGCATGCGGGGGTAGTCTTTGGCGCGTAATACCTGCAACTGGCTCATTTGCTGAAGCGTCCTTCCAGACGGTGACGGGAACCGGGATGAATCAGACGAGCGGCAGTCACTGGCTGACGACCCGACCATGTGCGGCGGCGGATCAGCAGGCACGGCTCGCCCTGTTCGATTTGTAGCAAGCGGCACTCTTCCGGCTCGGCAAGGATCGCTTCGACCACGTGTTCGCCCTCGGTCAGCGGCGCAACCTGGGACAGGTAGGCGTAAGGCGTCTGCCGGGTGAAGTCCTGCTTGAGGTAGTCCGGGGCGATCTGTGCGTTGACGAAGCGGTCTTCGATCTGCACGGCAATGCCGTTTTCGTAATGGACGATCAGCGAGTGGAACACCCGCTGACCTTCGCGCATGTCCAGGGCCAGGGCGCGCTCGGAGCCCGCAGCTTCCTCGGCGAGGGTGATCACCTGGCAGGTGTGCTGGTGGCCACGTGCGGCAATTTCATCGGCAATGTTATTGACCTCGAACAGCGCCGAACGGGTCTTGGGCTCGGCCACAAAGGTGCCGACCCCCTGCATGCGCACCAACAAACCTTCGGCGGTCAGCTCACGCAAGGCGCGGTTGATGGTCATGCGACTGAAGCCCAGTTCGTTGACCAGTTCGCTCTCCGAGGGCACACGGTGATGCGGCGGCCAGCTGCCATTCTGGATCTGCTGGGCGATCATTTGTTTGACCCGGGCATATAGCGGCGCCGGCCCCTCGCCCATCTGGGCAACCAGCGCGGAGACAGGAGGTGTCGGCACGGAAAATATCCTTGTTCGGTTGAATGAACGGTAGCTTGCCGGAGTTTACCCAGCAGGCAAACGTCTGTATATGTATATACAAATAATCACAATGAGGTGCCGCGTCGATGTCCGTCTTCTTTGCCGAACGCGCTTTGCTCCCTACGGGCTGGGCCGAAAACGTCCGAATCGAGGTCGGTGCCGATGGCCTGCTGGCCAGTGTTCAGGCCAACGGCTCGGCCGAAGCGGCCGAGCGCCTCGCCGGCCCATTGCTGCCGGGCATGCCTAACCTGCACTCGCATGCGTTCCAGCGAGCCATGGCCGGCCTAGCCGAAGTGGCTGGTAATCCCAATGACAGTTTCTGGACCTGGCGCGAACTGATGTATCGCCTGGTCGGCAAGATCAGCCCCGAGCAACTGCAGGTCATCGCCCGCCAGTTGTACATCGAAATGCTCAAGGCCGGGTACACCTCGGTCGCCGAATTCCACTATGTGCATCATGACACCCAGGGCCAGGCCTACGCAGACCCGGCCGAGTTGTCCCTGCGCATCAGCCAGGCGGCCAGCGCCAGCGGTATCGGCCTGACCTTGCTGCCGGTGCTCTACAGCCATTCGGGTTTTGGCGGGCAGAAGCCTAACGAGGGCCAACGGCGCTTTATCAACAGCACCGAACAGTACCTGAACCTGCAAGCGCGCCTGGCACCACTGCTGGCCGAACAACCCGCGCAAGCACTGGGCTTGTGCTTCCACTCCCTGCGCGCGGTCACCCCGGAGCAGATTGCCCAGGTGCTGGCAGCCAGTGACAAAGCGTGCCCGGTGCACATCCATATCGCCGAGCAGCAAAAGGAAGTCGACGACTGCCTGGCCTGGAGTGGGCGTCGGCCGCTGCAATGGCTGTATGAAAACACTGAAGTCGATCAACGCTGGTGCCTGGTCCATGCCACCCATGCCGAACCTGACGAAGTCGCGCTCATGGCCCGCAGCGGAGCAGTTGCCGGCTTGTGCCTGACCACCGAGGCCAACCTCGGCGACGGTATCTTCCCGGCAGTGGACTACCTCGCCCAGGGCGGTCGCCTGGGGATTGGTTCCGATAGCCATGTGTCGCTGAGCGTGGTCGAAGAACTGCGCTGGCTGGAATACGGCCAGCGCCTGCGCGACCAACGCCGCAACCGTCTGTATCGTGGCGATCAGCCGATGGTTGGGCGCACCCTGTATGACGCGGCATTGAGCGGTGGAGCCCAAGCAATGGGGCAGCCGATTGGCGAGCTGGCGGTAGGTAAGCGAGCAGACTGGCTGGTGCTCGATGGCAACGATCCATATCTGGCGACTGCCAGCGAGGACGGCATTCTCAACCGCTGGCTGTTTGCCGGTGGGGATCGTCAGGTGCGAGATGTGATGGTCAATGGCCAGTGGGTGGTGCGCCAGGGGCGGCATGCCCAGGAAGAAGAAAGCGCCCAGGCGTTTGCCGGGGTGCTGCGGGCTTTGCTGGGCTGAATTATCGCGGGGCAAGCCCGCTCCCACCGGCTACTTATCAGCATCGGTGGGAGCGGGCTTGCCCCGCGAAAAAGTCTCACTGCTTGTGCGCAGCAATATCCCTGTCCGCCACCCGCCAGATCAAACGATTGGTGTCGTAGCCTTGCTGCCGTGCCTTGGCCAGCAGGCTTTCACGCTGCCAGGCCGGAACGGTCGCCGTGCGCGAAAGAATCCACAGGTATTTGCGATCCGGATTGCCAACCAGCGCGGTCTGGTAGTCGTCGCTGACATACAGCACCCAGTATTCGCCCTTGGCTACCCCAGGCAGCACTTTCGAGAACCAGTTGTCGAACACCACCCAGAGCTTGTCGGTCTTGCCCGGCACTTGTGGCGTGGCGTTGCCGCTGGCTTCCTGCCATTCACCCTCAAGGGTCTGGCAGCGGTTGAGCACACCCACCGAGCCATCAGGCTTGAGGTTGTAGTGGGCCTCGGACTGGGCGCAATCGCGCTGGAAAAACATCGGCAGGCGCGCCAGTTCGAACCATTTGCCCTGGTAGCGCTTGAGATCGACGCTGTTGGCGGTCTTCGGCGGGATCGGTCCGCTGTCCGTACTGGCACAGCCTCCGAGGATCAGGCCAGCACACAGGACCAGCAGCAGCTGTAGCGATTTCATTTGAGTCCCTGCCCGGAATACATCAGTACCTTGTCGGCGGCGTACTGCACGCTGATAAAGCTCTTCTCGTCACCCCAGGTGCAGCTGGACATGCCCAGTGCGCCGGAACACTCCTTGGGCGAACCGAGCAGCTTTTCTACCTCGGCCTTGGCCATACCCGCCTGAAGCTTTGAATAGTTTTCCTGGTTGATCTTGTTGCACGCAGTCAGAAACACGCACAAGGACAGCAGGGCGAGGGAACGCAACGACATGAAGGGGTCACTCCTGGACATGAGGGTGCAGGCGCGATGGCCTACCGACAGCTTAGAAGGGAAAAAGCGCCTCTGGTTCCCGAGCGATTGCGCTTTCCTGACGCCAATTCCCTGCCTTTGGTCGAATAGACCGATTTGCGCGTTAATCTTTTCCATTCACCGGACGACACAGGTAGGCGCTGCGACGTATTGCCGCGCCCCTCCCGTTGACCCGCCGTGTGCAGACAGACCCCGCAATGACAAAAAACCTGAAGTTCAGCCACAAGATTCTGCTCGCCGCCGCCCTGGTGGTCGCTGTCGCCTTTACCTGTTTTGTCCTGTTCAACGATTACCGCCAGCGTCAGACCCTGCGCAGCAATACCGAAGCTTCCATGCAGGAGCTCGGCAACCTGACCAGCAGCAACATCCAGACCTGGCTGCAAAGCCGCATGCAGATCCTCCAGTCGCTGTCCCAGCAAGTGGCCATCGATGGCGCCAGCAAGGACAGCCTGACCCGTAGCCTCAACCTGCCGGTGTACAGAAGCAACTTCCTCCTGACCTATTTCGGCGGCCAGGATGGCTACATGCAGTCGGTGCCACTGGGCAATCGCGCTGCCGATTATGATCCGCGGGTGCGCGGCTGGTACAAGGCTGCCAGCAGCGCCGGCCAGACGATCATCACCGAGCCGTACATTTCGGTGTCCGCGAACAAACTGGTGATCACCCTGGCCACGCCGGTTCAGCACCAAGGCCGGCTGATCGGCGTCAACGGTGCCGACACCGACCTGGACAGCATCAGCGCCATCATCAACGCGCTGAACTTCGACGGCCACGGTCAGGCATTCATCGTCAACGGTGACGGCAAGATTCTGGTCCACCCCGATGCCAAGCTGGTGCTGAAAAACCTCAGCGAGGCCTACCCGCACAACACTCCACAGATCGGCAGCGGTCTAAAAGAGACTGAGCAAGCTGGGCACTCACAGTTCATCACCTTCACCAAGGTCAATGGCGTGCCTTCGGCTGACTGGTATGTGGCCCTGGTGCTCGATCAGGACTTCGCCTTCGCCATGCTCAGCGAACTGCGCACCTCGGCCATTGTCGCCACGGTGATTGCCGTGCTGATCATCATTGCCCTGCTCGGTGTCCTGATCCGCGTTCTGATGGAGCCGCTGCACGTCATGGGCCGGGCTATGCACGATATCGCCGAAGGTGAAGGCGACCTCACTCGCCGCCTGCGTATCCACGGCCAGGACGAATTCGGCAGCCTCGGCCAGTCGTTCAACCGTTTTGTCGAACGCATCCACGAATCGATCCGTGAAGTGTCCTCGGCCACCGGCCAGGTCAACGAAGTGGCCTTGCGCGTCATCAGTGCCTCGAATGCCTCGATCCACAATGCCGACCAGCAATCGAGCCGCACCAGCAGCGTTGCTGCGGCGATCAACCAACTGGGCGCCGCCGCCCAGGAGATCGCCCAGAACGCCGCCCTCGCCTCGCAACACTCCAGTGATGCACGCAATCTGGCGGCGGAAGGTCAACAGGTGGTCGACCAGACCATCGAGGTGATGAACCAGTTGTCGGCAAAAATCAGCGACTCGTGCGGCAACATCGAAACCCTCAATGCCAACACGGTGAACATTGGCCAGATCCTTGAAGTGATCAGCGGCATTTCCCAGCAGACCAACCTGCTGGCGCTAAACGCTGCCATTGAAGCGGCACGCGCAGGTGAAGCCGGTCGTGGTTTCGCGGTAGTGGCGGATGAGGTGCGCAACCTTGCCCATCGCACCCAGGATTCGGCGCAACAGGTCCAGCGCATCATTGAAGAACTGCAGGCCGGTGCTCAAGTGGCGGTCAGCACCATGACCGAAAGCCAGAGCCACAGCCAGCACAGCGTCGGCATTGCCAACCAGGCTGGTGAGCGCCTCGGTAGCGTGACCCAGCGGATCGGCGAGATCGATGGCATGAACCAGTCAGTAGCCACCGCAACCGAAGAACAGACGGCCGTGGTCGAGTCGATCAATGTCGACATCACCGAGATCAATACGCTGAATCAGGAAGGGGTGGAGAACCTGCAAGCGACCTTGCGTGCCTGCAATGACCTGGAGAATCAGGCCAACCGGTTGAAGCAGTTGGTGGGCAGTTTCAGGATTTGAAACTAATCGCGGGGCAAGCCCGCTCCCACCGGTACCCTGTGGGAGCGGGCTTGCCCCGCGATCGAATTCAACTCAAAACCGCGACCCAGGCTCCAGCAGGAAATCCATCTCTTCATCGGTACTCGGCCGATTCAGCAGCAGATTGCGATGCGGGAACCGGCCAAAGCGGGCAATCACCCGCTGGTGCTGCTCGGCATAGTCGAGGAAACCTTCGAACAGACGCCGGTCAGCGTCCGGCTGCGCATCAAGCAACAGCTGATAACGCTCGACACTGGTGTTCTGCCAATCCAGCACTTCAGCATGCTCCAGCACCAGCAGGATGAACACCCGCTGGATCGGTAGCAGCTGGTAATCCCAGGCCTTGTCCAGACCCTGCATTACCAGGACCTGAGCACGCCGGTCGCCATCGAAGGCGCGCGGTGTGTCGCGATGGATCATGCGCGGCAACTGATCGAGCAACAGGACCAGACCCAACCAGCCCTGCGGGCTCTGCAGCCACTCATCCAGACCACCCGCCAGGGCCTGCTCGACCAGATCGCCGAAACGCTCTTGCGCCTCGACGTCATGGTGCTTGCCGAACCACAGCGTGCTCTTCTCGTCAGCGACGTCCTGGGGACTGGTGCCCCAGCCGAACCACCATTCCAGTAACGGCTGCCAAGGTGCGAGCATGACTTACTCCTGGTGATAACCGGTAACGCGCTCGACTTCCTGCTTGGAGCCGAGGAACACCGCTACGCGCTGGTGCAGGCTCTCTGGCTGGATGTCGAGGATGCGCTGGCGACCGTCGGTGGAAGCACCGCCGGCCTGTTCGATGATGAAGGACATCGGGTTGGCTTCGTACATCAGACGCAGCTTGCCTGGTTTGGAAGGCTCACGGGCATCACGCGGGTACATGAACAGGCCGCCACGGGTCAGGATGCGATGCACGTCGGCAACCATCGAGGCGATCCAGCGCATGTTGTAGTTCTTGTTCAGCGGACCGGTCTCACCGGCCAGCAGCTCGCCCACATAGCGGGTTACCGGCTCTTCCCAGTGACGCTGGTTGGACATGTTGATGGCGAATTCGGCGGTGGTTTCCGGAACCTGGATGTTCTCGTGGGTCAGGACGAAGCTGCCCAGCTCGCGGTCCAGGGTGAAACCCTTGACGCCGTTACCCAGGGTCAGGATCAGCATGGTCTGCGGACCATAGATCGCATAACCGGCTGCTACTTGCTTGGTGCCCGGCTGCAGGAAGGCCTGTTCGTTGAGGCTTTCGTTCTGGCTCAGGTACTCGTTAGGGCAACGCAGAACCGAGAAGATGGTGCCGACCGACACGTTGACGTCGATGTTCGACGAACCGTCCAGTGGGTCGAATACCAGCAGGTAGGCACCTTTCGGGTATTTGCCCGGGATCTGGTAGGCATTGTCCATTTCTTCGGACGCCATGCCGGCCAGGTGACCGCCCCACTCGTTGGCTTCGAGGAGGATGTCGTTGGAAATCACGTCCAGTTTCTTCTGGACTTCGCCCTGCACGTTTTCGGTGCCCATGCTGCCCAGAACACCGCCCAGGGCGCCCTTGGAAACGTTATGGCTGATCTCCTTGCACGCACGCGCCACCACTTCGATCAGGAAGCGCAGATCGGCAGGGGTACTGTTGCTGCGGGTCTGCTCAATCAAATAGCGACTCAGGGTAACGCGGGACATGTAAGGCTCCGAAGGAAGGGGTAATAAAAACCCACGCAGTTTACAGGGAGAGTGCAGCGCTAGCGAGCAATCCGATACGCTTGCCCGATCAGACGGCACATCGGCCCGAGAGTTCACCGCTCCCGGGCCGTCCTGCACAGCTTAGTCGAGGGCTTTCCAGATTTGCGTGGCGTACTCGCGAATGGTCCGGTCCGAGGAGAACCAGCCCATCCGCGCAGTGTTCAGCACCGCGATGCGCCACCACTCCTTGGGATCGTGCCAGAGCGCTTCGACGCGTAACTGAGCATCCCAGTAGGCATCGAAGTCGGCGCAAACCAGGAAGCGGTCATGGGCCACCAGCGAGTCCACCAGCCCCACGTAACGGGCCGGATCATCCGGAGAGAACACGCCGCTGCGAATGGCCTGGAGCACATCATTGAGCCGGTACGAGGCGCTGATCGCCGCATTGGCGCCAAAGTCGCCACTGCGCTTGCGCGCCTCCACCTGCTGCGCGGTCAGGCCGAAGATGAACATGTTCTCAGCCCCCACCTGCTCGCACATCTCGACGTTGGCACCGTCCAGGGTGCCGATGGTCAGCGCGCCGTTAAGGCCGAACTTCATGTTGCTGGTGCCGGAGGCTTCATAGCCGGCGGTGGAGATCTGCTCGGAAAGGTCGGCCGCCGGAATGATGCTCTCCGCCAGACTGACGTTGTAGTTGGGCAAAAACACCACCTTGAGCAGGCCACGCACCGTCGGGTCGTTGTTCACCACCCGGGCGATGTCATTGCTCAACTTGATGATCAGCTTGGCCTGGTGATAGCTGGCCGCCGCCTTGCCAGCGAAGATCTTCACCCGTGGTGCCCAGCCGGTTCCGGGCTCGGCGCGTATTGCCTGGTACAAGGCCACCGTGTGCAGCAGGTTGAGCAACTGGCGCTTGTACTCGTGGATACGTTTGACCTGCACATCGAACATCGCCTGCGGGTTGACGGTAATACCCAGACGCTCCTGAATCAGACTGGCCAGCGCTTTCTTGCTGTGCAGTCGCTGCTCGGCAAATTGCTTGCGAAACGCCGCCTTGTCAGCGAAAGGCTCGAGGTCGCGCAGACGGCCTTCCGGGTTGTCGAGCACATCCTCTCCCAACGCCTCGACCAGCATGCCTGTCAGCTGCGGATTAGCCTGATACAACCAACGGCGGAAGGTAATGCCGTTGGTCTTGTTGTTGATCCGTTCGGGGTAGAGCTTGTGCAGTTCGGCGAACACCGTGCTGCGCATCAACTTGCTGTGCAGCGCCGACACGCCGTTGACGCTGTGCGAACCGAGAAACGCCACATTACCCATGCGCACTCGCCGGCCGTTGTCCTCCTCGATCAGCGACACCGCGCGCAGCACGTCAAAATCATGGATACCCTTGGCCCGCAGGGCGTCGATGTGAAACGCGTTGATCAGGTAGATGATCTGCATATGCCGCGGCAGCATGCGTTCCATCAGGCTGACCGGCCAGGTTTCCAGAGCCTCGGGCAGCAGGGTGTGATTGGTGTAGGCAAGGGTATCGACGGTCAGTTGCCAGGCGGTATCCCAGGGCACCTCGTGCTGATCGACCAGCAGACGCATCAATTCGGCCACGGCAATCGAGGGGTGGGTGTCGTTGAGCTGGATTGCCGCCGATTCGTGCAGATTGAGCAGGCTGTCGTGCATGTTCAGGTGGCGACGCAGCAAATCCTGCAGCGAGGCGCAGACGAAGAAGTACTCCTGACGCAGGCGCAGTTCCTGCCCGGCCTCGGTACTGTCAGCCGGGTACAGCACGCGTGAGATACTTTCGGCGCGGGCCACCTCGGCCACGGCGCCCAAGTGGTCGCCGGCGTTGAAGCGCTCCAGGTGCAACTCCTCCAGCGCTCGTGCACGCCAGAGGCGCAAGGTGTTGACGCTCGCGCCACGCCAGCCGACGACCGGTGTGTCATAGGCTACCGCCCGCACGGTTTCGGCCGGCCACCACACCTGGCGTTGCTGGCCATTGGCGTCATGCACGGTTTCGACGCTGCCACCGAAACTGATCGGATAGATCACCTCGGCCCGCTCGAATTCCCAGGGGTTGCCGAAGTCCAGCCAGTTCTCGGTCTGCTCCTGCTGCCAGCCATCGACCACCGCCTGGCGGAACAGGCCGTGCTCGTAGCGAATGCCATAACCGTGGGCCGCGATGCCCAAGGTCGACATGCTCTCCATGAAACACGCCGCCAGACGCCCAAGGCCACCGTTACCCAAGGCCGCATCCGGCTCCAGCAAGCGAATGCGCTCAAGGTCGACATCCAGGCCGCTCAGCGCCTCCCGGGCAATGTCCAGCAGGCCCAGGTTGCTCAAGCTGTCGTACAGCAAACGCCCGATGAGGAACTCCAGGGACAGGTAGTACACCCGCTTCTGGCTCTTGCGATAAATCTGCCGGGTATGGTCCATCCAGTGATCGACCATGTGATCACGGGCTGCCAGGGCAATGGCCTCAAACCAGTCATGTTCGAAGGCGTGCTCCGGGTCCTTGCCGACCGCGTAGGTCAATTTGTCCAGTACAGCGGTGCGAAAAGCGGCCACCTCTGCGTCACGAGCGAGTGGTTCCTGAGACATGCGACGTCCTCGATCAGGTTGACGAATGCGGATGGAGATTTCTCAGCCTAGACCGTTCGACACAGAGCGAAAGCGCAGGTTCTGGAGTTTCTGTACAAAAACAGCGGTCGGCATTGGTGGAACCGGCAAATGGTTGTTCACATTTTGACCAACTCCGGTATGATCGCGCGCCTACTAGAACCTCTAAAACCTGAACCTGATGAAACCGACCCTGATTGCCGCCGCCGAAGTCGACCGCCTGGAAACCTGGCAGAAGTACCAAAGCCATATGTGCGGAGGCTGCAACTCGACCTGCTGCACCTTGCCGACGGAAGTGAAAATCAAAGACCTGATCCGCATGGGCGTGGTGGATGAGTTCGAAGTGGGTGAGCCGCCGAAGAACATTGCCAAGCGTTTGCAGAAGGACGGGATTATCCAGCGCTTCAACCAGAAGTCGGGGATTTTCACCCTGGCGCAGATGAGCAACGACGATTGCCTCTATCTGGATCGTAAAAGCCGCATGTGCACCATTTATGACAAGCGCCCGGACACCTGCCGCAACCACCCACGGATCGG
>NZ_JBMOWO010000149.1:0-18722 GCF_049310525.1 Pseudomonas sp. GZD-222 | reverse complement strand
TCACGGTGTAAGTGATTACGCCACCTTCACCGACGGTGGTGACATCGGCAGTCAACTTCACGGTCGACGTATCGACAGTGTCAGTGACTTCGGTTACCGCCGCAGATGGGTCGATGTCGAGTTTTTCAAAGTCACCACCGGTGGTGCTTTCGATCACGGCTTCTACTTTGCCGGCATCGACATAGACGTCGTCCTTCGGCGCGTCGAAGAGCACGCTGCCCTCAGTATCGCCTGCCTTGATCTGGATGACCGCCCCGTTGTCGAGGGTGATGGTCATGTCGGTACCGGCCTTGTTGGTCAAGGTGGCGGTGTAAGTGATCTGGCCGCCTTCCTCAACCGACTTGCTGGCACTCAGCGAGACGCTGGTGCTGTCTTCCGCGCCCGGTACGTCGGTGACGGTGATGCTGGTTTCGCCGGAGGTTTCGACCTTCTCGAAGTTGCCACCGGTGACCGACTCGATGCTGTTGGTCAGGTCGAGGTTGCTGGTGTGTACGTTGTTTGGCGCGGTGAACTGCGCGGTACCGGAAGTGCCGTCTACCGGGATGGTGATGGTTTGACCGTTGGCCAGTTTGACTACCAGTGGCGCGCCGGTGACCGGCGAGCTGACGGTCACGGTGTAGGTGATTACACCGCCTTCACCGACGGTGGTGACATCGGCAGTCAACTTCACGGTCGACGTATCGACGGTGTCAGCTACATCGGTAACGGCTGGAGTGTTATCCACCGCCAGCTTCTCGAAGTCACCGCCGTCGGTGCCTTCGATAGTGACTTCAACTTTACCGGCGTCCACATAAACGTCGTCGCTTGGCGCATCAACGGTCACGCTGCCAGTGGTCGCACCGGCGGCGATGTTGATCACCGCGCCGTTGCTCAAGGTAACGGTCATCGCCGTGCCGGCCGGATTGCTCAGGGTCGCGGTGTAGGTGATCTGGCCACCTTCGTCGACGCTGCCGGTAGCACTCAGGGACAGGCCGGTAGATGCAGTGCTATCCGGGCCATCGGTCACAGTGGTCAGCGGGTTGCCGGTGGTTTCCAGCTTCTCGTAGTTGCCGCCTGTGGTGCCGGTGATGCTGTTGGTCAGGTCCGGGTTGGTCGTGTGGACGTTGTCGGGTGCAACGAACTCGACCGAACCTGTGCTTTGACCGACAGGAATCGTGATCTGCTGACCATTGGCCAGGGTGATGACCAGGGCCGAACCGGTAACCGGTGCGGTCACCGAAGCGGTGTAGGTCACCACGCCGCCTTCAGTAACGCTCGGAGTCGCGGTGAGGGTAACGGTCGAGGTGTCGAGGGTGTCGGTCACCTCAGTTACCGCCGGTACTTCGCTGACCACCAGGTTTTCAAAGTTGCCGCCATCGACCTTGTCGATGCTCACGCCAACACTGCCGGCATCGATGTACACGTCGTCGCCAGGCGCCGCCACGCTGACGCTGCCTTCGGTCTGGCCTGCAGCAATGGTGATCACCGCGCCATTGCTCAGGGTCACGGTCACCGGGGTGCCGGCCGGGTTGGTCAGGGTTGCGGTATAGGTGATCTGGCCGCCTTCGGCGACGGTACCGGTGGCGGTCAGGCTCAGGCCGGTGTTGTCGATCGAGTCGGTGATGGTGGTGACGGCCGGGTTCGGGTTCGGCACCAGGTTTTCAAAGTTGCCGCCGGTGGCACCGGTGATGGTGGTGCTGACACTGCTGCCGTTGTTGTAGACGTCGTTCGGTGGCGTCTGTACATCGACGGTGCCGGTGCTCTGGCCCGCGCCGATGGTGATGGTGGTGCCATTGGACAGGGTGACGGTCACCGGCGTCTGGGCCGGGTTGGTCAGGGTGGCGGTGTAGGTGATCACGCCACCTTCGGTGACACTCGGGTTCGCGGTCAGGGTGACCGTGGTGGTGTCGACGGTGTCGGTGATCTGGGTGACCGCCGGGGTGGTATCCGGCGTGATGATCAGCCCGGCGCCACCGGTGGTACCGGTAATGGTCGCGGAGATCTCGCTGCCATCCAGGTAAACGGTGTCGTTCGGCGGGATGGTCACGCTGACGCTGCCGGTGGTCTGGCCGGCGCTGATAACGATGACCTGGCCATTGGAAAGCGTTACGGTCAGGTCGGTCAGCGGTGGCTGGCCCAACGTGGCGGTATAAATGATCACGCCACCAGCTTCGGTGATCGACGGCGTGGCGGTCAGCGTCAGGCCGGACTCACGGGTAGGTGTCGTGGTGCCCGGGTTGTTGGCATCGTCCAGGCCGCCCAGGTCGAGGCGATTGTTGTCGATGGCAAAGCCGATGGGGCCGGTTGGGAAGCCAATGGTCGGATCCACCGAACCTGCGGTGGCATCGAGCATGACGAAGCTGTGACCGCCACCGGCGGCACCGGAGCCAGCCGCACTCGCGCCGGCAGCGGTAGCTTCGAGTTCGGTAGTCGGGTCAAGACCGGCAGCAATGGCCTGTTGCAGCTCTTCGACCGACGGCGCGGCTTGCGCGGTGGCAGCGGCCAGGTCGGTGCTGCTGTCTGGGGCGTCGGCACTCCATTGCGTATCGCGGCCCAGGTCCAGCGTGCGGCCATCGGCCAGTTCCAGGGTGACGGCGCCTGCAAGGCCGGTCAGTACCTGCTCACCAACGAACAGGCGATCACCCTCAATGAGTACGCGACGGGCCCCTTCCGGAGATACCGCGATGACTTGGCCAACAATGCTTTTGACGATTGCGACAACATTGCTCATTGGATTCTCCGAACTACCCGTTCAATTGGCTTCCATGCCAGCTGGCGCTGATTGCCGCTTCCGATGGAATGTTACAAATAGATGTTTTGACGCGTAAAAGCGTCAATTATGTGTCATATAATTATTGGCTATTAAGTTTATGCCAAACTATTGACCTTCCTCTCGCCATCCTAAACAATCAGCTTCGTAATGTCACATTGATATTTGAGCGGCTGCCACTCTTCCTACGTACGTTCGAGTACCTCTCTGGAAGTTTCCGACATAAGGTCTACTCGGTTGCCATTTTCGAATGCAGCAACGTTTTTTGCTGTGATTTGGGACAAGAGGTCCCTGGGAAAAAAGTTAAATGCGCGCGTCACTGTTCACTGCTCTTCCATTCGCCCTCGCCGCCAGCTTCGTTCAAGCACAATCCCTGCCAGAGGCCATGCAGAAAGCCCTTGAGGTACACCCTGAAATTCAAGCCGGGGTTAATAGCCGCATTGCCGCCGACTATCAGTTGCGTGCTGCCAAGGGCGGCTATTTGCCGCGGGTCGATGTGCTGGCTGGCTACGGTCGTGAAGGTACCGACAGCCCGAGTACCGGTAACCGCTGGGAAACCCTGAATCGTGGCGAATCCAGCGTGCGTCTGCGGCAAATGGTTTTTGACGGTTTTGCCACCTCCAGTGAAGTAGGGCGTCAACAAGCCACCGTTAACTCCCGTGCCTATTCCTTGCTGGGCTCCTCGGAGCGCACGGCATTGACCGTAGCCCAGGTGTACCTGGATGTCCTGACCCGTCGCGAGATGGTGCGTCTGGCAGAAGACAACCTGCGCAGCCACGAACGTATCTTCGATCAGATCAAGTTGCGTACGGCCCGCGGTGTAGGCCGTCTGGCCGACCTTGACCAGGCCGACGCGCGTCTGGCCCAGGCCCAGAACAACCTGATCACCGAGCAAACCAACCTGGCCGACGCCAAGACCAACTACCTGAGCGTGATTGGGCAGTTGCCCGATGAGTTGAGCGCACCGGCACCGTTTATCGATTTGTTGCCGGCCAACCTCGATGAAGCGCGTCAACAAATGATCGAAAGCAGCCCGATCCTGCGCTCGGCAGAGTCCGATATTGCCGCGGCAGAACAGCAGTACCAGGCGGCGAAGTCGTCGTTCTATCCACGTTTCGATGCAGAGCTCGGCCGTACCGCCGATAACGATATCGATGGAATGAACGGCCACAACAACGAATGGCAGGCTATGCTTCGCATGAGCTTCAACCTGTACGCTGGTGGTAGCAACAAGGCCGACCTGGAATCCAAGTCGTACTTGACCAACCAGGCGCTGGATATTCGCAACAATGCGTTGCGCCAGCTCAATGAGGAATTAGGTTTGGCATGGAATGCTATGGATAACGCCAACGCGCAATTGCCTATTGCCCAGCAATACGTCGATCGCAGCAACAGCGTGCGCTCTGCCTACCAGCAGCAATTCAGCCTGGGCGAGCGGACCCTGCTTGACTTGCTCGATAGCGAGAACGAACTTTTCACTGCCCAGCGCCGCCTGACGGAAGTGAAGTTCATCCAAGTGTTTACTCAATATCGAATCAAGGCGACCATTGGTCAACTGCTCAAGAGCCAGGGCGTTGTCGCGCCAATGGCCACCGTTGTGCAAAACGATATGAAACCAAAAGTGAGCCTGCCAGGCATGAACTGAGGCTCACGTTAAACTCCAACCGTAATTATCAAGAGAAGCCGCGTGGAATCAGAAGTCAGTCGAGTCCAACTCAGCCATGATCCACGCAGCCAGCACGACGATCCGTTGCTGGACAGCCTGCTTTCACTCTGTGTACTGCACCAGAAACCCGCCAGCCGGGCGATGTTGACCACCGGCCTGCCGTTGCCGGCCCAGCGCCTGAGCCCGGAGCTGTTGCCGCGTGCGGCGGCCCGTGCCGGTTTGCAGGGGCGTTTGCTGCAACGCAAGCTGGAGCAGATCCCGAACATCGCCATGCCGGCCATGCTGCTGCTCAAGGATGGTCGCAGCACGGTGTTGCTCGGTTGGGAGAATGACGACACCGCGCGCCTGTTGCTCAGCGAGAGCGACGGCGGCGAGGTGCATGTCAGCCGCGAAGCACTGCAGGCTGACTACAGCGGGCGGGTGTTCTTCGCCCAGCCGCAGCACAAGTTCGACGTCAACCACGGCAACCTGATTCCCCGGGCCCGCTCCTGGTTCCGCGACACGCTCAAACGCAGCCGCTGGCTGTACATCGATGCCATCGCCGCCAGCCTGGTGATCAACCTGATCGCCCTGGCTGCGCCGCTGTTCGTCATGAACGTCTACGACCGCGTGGTACCCAACCAGGCGACCTCGACGTTGTGGGTGCTGGCAATCGGTATTGCCGGTGCCTATATATTCGATCTGATCCTCAAGGGCCTGCGCAGCCTGTGCCTTGACCTTGCCGGGAAAAAGACCGACCTGATCATCTCGGCCACCCTGTTCGAGCGCATCGTCGGCATGGCGATGAAGTACCGCCCGGCGCGGGTCGGCAGCTTTGCCCAGAACATTCACGAATTCCAGGGGCTGCGCGACTTCCTCGCGTCGCTGACCCTCACCAGCCTTATCGACTTGCCTTTCACACTGTTGATCCTGCTGGTGATCGCCATCATCGGCGGGCACCTGGTATGGATCCCGATCATTGCCTTCCCGCTGGCCCTGGGCATCGGCTATGCCTTGCAGAAGCCGCTGATGGCAACGCTGGAACAGACCATGGCCCTGGCCTCCGAGCGCCAGTCGAGCCTGATCGAGACCCTGGCCGCGCTCGATGCGGTCAAGGTCAACAACGCCGAGAGCGAACGCCAGTACATGTGGGAGCAGACCATCGGCACCCTCAGCCGCCTGGAGCTGCGGGTCAAGGTGCTGTCGGGCCTGGCGATGAACATCACCCTGCTGATCCAGCAGTTGGCAGGCGTTGCGCTGATTTGTGCCGGTGTCTACCAGATCATTGCCGGCAACCTCAGCATGGGTGGCCTGATCGCCTGCTACATGCTCAGTGGCCGTGCGCTTGGCCCGATGGGGCAGCTGTCCGGTTTGCTGACCCGCTACCAGCAGGCCAAGGTCACCATGGTCTCGACCGATCAGATGATGGAATTGCCGCAAGAGCGCAACTTCGAAGAGCGTCCGTTGAGCCGCCAGGTGCTGCAGGGCGCGATTGAGTTCCGTGGCATTGACTTCACTTACCCGAACCAGCAGAACCAGGCGCTCAAAGGCGTCAACCTGACCATCCGTCCTGGGGAAAAAATCGGCATCATCGGCCGCAGCGGCTCGGGCAAGAGCTCGTTGGCCAAGTTGATTGTCGGTCTGTATGAGGCGGACAAAGGCTCGTTGTTGATCGACGGCGTGGACATCCGCCAGATCGACGTCAGTGAACTGCGCCACAACATCGGTTATGTGCCTCAGGACATCCAGTTGATGGCCGGGACCCTGCGCGACAACCTGGTCAGCGGCGCGCGTTACGTCGAGGACGAACTGGTTCTGCAGGCGGCCGAGCTGTCTGGCGTCCATGAGTTTGCCCGCCTGCATCCACAAGGCTATGAATTGCAGGTCGGTGAGCGCGGCCAGAATCTTTCTGGCGGTCAGCGCCAGAACGTTGCCCTGAGTCGGGCGCTGCTGCTCAATCCACAGATCCTGCTGCTCGACGAGCCCACCAGCGCCATGGACAACACCGGTGAGGAGCGTCTCAAGCAACGTCTGCAAGCTGTGATCGAAAGCAAGACTGTAGTCCTGGTCACCCACCGGGCATCGTTGTTGTCACTGGTCGATCGCTTGATCGTCGTTGATCGGGGACAGATTGTTGCGGATGGCCCGAAAGCCGCCGTCATGGATGCGCTGAAGAAGGGGCAGATCAGTGTTGCATAAGATCGATATGGGCCAGTTCAAGGACAGCCTGCGCAAATACTTCAAAGGTTCGGAGTCGCTCAGCGGCCAGCCGCTGCCCGAGGTCAACAAGGCCCTGATCGAAGACGCGCCGCGCATTGTGCGTTTGACTATCTGGGGCGTGATCGCCTTTTTCCTGTTCCTCGGATTGTGGGCCAACTTCGCGATCATCGACGAAGTCACCCGCGGTGAAGGCAAGGCAATTCCATCGTCCAAGCTGCAGAAAATCCAGAACCTGGAAGGCGGGATCGTTGCGCAGATCTATGCCAAAGAAGGCCAGATCGTCGAAGTTGGCGCGCCATTGCTGCGTCTGGACGATACCCGCTTTGTTTCCAACGTTGGCGAAACCGAAGCCGATCGCCTGGCCATGGCTCTGCGTGTGGAGCGCTTGAGCGCTGAAGTCGAAGACCGGCCGCTGAAAATCGACGAAGAGATTCGCAAGGCTGCGCCCAGCCAGGCGGCCAACGAAGAGTCGCTGTATCAGAGCCGCCGTCAGCAGTTGCAGAGCGAAATCGGTGGCCTGCAGGAGCAGTTGGTGCAGCGCCAGCAGGAGCTGCGCGAGTTCAGCTCCAAGCAGGGCCAGTACCGCAACAGCCTGCAGCTGCTGCGCCAGGAAATCAGCATGTCCGAGCCTCTGGTCGCCCAGGGCGCAATCTCCCAGGTTGAAGTGCTGCGCCTCAAGCGTGCTGAAGTGGAGAACCGCGGCCAGCTCGATGCCACCTCGTTGGCTATTCCGCGCGCCGAGTCGGCGATCAAGGAGGTCGAGCGCAAGATCGATGAGACCCGCGGCAAGTTCCGCAGCGATGCCCTCACCCAGCTCAACGAGGCGCGTACCGACCTGAGCAAGGCTCAGGCCACCGGCAAGGCCCTGGACGACCGGGTCAACCGGACTCTGGTGACCTCACCGGTGCGCGGTATCGTCAAGCAACTGCTGGTCAATACCGTTGGCGGTGTGATCCAGCCGGGCAGTGACCTGGTCGAAATCGTACCGTTGGATGACACCCTGCTGGTTGAGGCGCGTATCCGCCCGCAGGACATTGCCTTCCTGCACCCGGGCCAGGAAGCCATGGTCAAGTTCACTGCTTATGACTTCACCATCTATGGCGGCCTGAAAGCCAAGCTGGAACAGATCGGTGCCGACACCATCACCGATGAAGATAAAAATACCTTCTATGTGATCAAGCTGCGCACTGACCGCAGCCACTTGGGTAGCGACGACAAGCCGTTGCTGATCATCCCGGGCATGGTCGCTTCTGTGGATATCATCACTGGCAAGAAAAGCGTGTTGAGCTATCTGCTCAAACCGATCATTCGCGCCCGTGCCGAGGCCTTGCGCGAGCTTTGAAGGCATCGGGGGGAAATCCCCCCCCCCTTGGGTTGGTGGGAGCGGGCTTGCCCCTCGATGAGGCCCTTAAGCTCACCATATGCTTATTCAATAAAGATATTTAAATTATATCTCTTATGACTTTATAGTCACTTCCCTGCGTACCTGCCGACCAATCGGCGCGCCGCACGACCGAACCAACACGGAACCCCGTGAGTTTCTGATCGATGCGCGCACCTTTGGGCGCGCTCTGCGTGGGAGTGAATCATGTCAGCGGCCTCCAGCGCCTTGTCGTCTGTCGACAGCGCACAACAACAACGCTTCGAAATTCGTCCTTTCTCCGGTGCCGTCGGTGCTGAAATCATCGGTCTGGACCTGTCCCGTGCAGTTAATGCCGAGGACTTCGCCCAGATTCACCGCGCCCACCTCGACCATCATGTCCTGGTCTTTCGCGACCAGCACATTACCCCCGAACAACAGATAGCCTTCAGCCGCCGTTTCGGCGTGCTGCAGATCCATGTGCTCAAACAGTTTCTGCTGGCCGGCCACCCGGAAATCCTGATCGTCTCCAACATTGTCGAGAACGGCCAGAACATTGGCCTGGGCGATGCCGGCAAGTTCTGGCATTCGGATCTGTCGTACAAGGAACTGCCGAGCCTGGGTTCGATGCTGCATGCCCAGGAGCTGCCGAGCGAAGGCGGCGACACCCTGTTCGCCGACATGCACAAGGCCTGGGACGGACTACCTGAAGCCCTGCGCAATGCCGTGCAAGACCGTAGCGCGGCTCACTCTTACACCGCGCGCTACAGCGAAACCAAATTCGAAGGCAACTGGCGTCCGACGCTGACTGCCGAGCAACTGGCCCAGGTGCAGGAAGTGATTCACCCGATAGTGCGCACGCACCCGGAGAACGGCCGCAAGGCCCTGTTCGTCAGTGAAGGCTTTACCACCCGCATCGTTGGCCTGCCTGAAGACGAAAGCCGGCAGATCCTCGCCGAGCTCCATGCCCATAGCGTGCTGGAGCAGAACATCTACCGCCACCAGTGGCAGCCCCGTGACCTGGTGTTCTGGGACAACCGTTCGCTGATCCACCTGGCTGCCGGTTGCCCGGCGCACCTGCGCCGCAAGCTGTACCGCACCACCATCCAGGGCGATGCCCCGTTCTGACCGATTTGAGGAGTACAGCATGCGCAAGTCAATCAGCCGCCTGGCGGCCAGTATCACGCTCGGTGCCAGTCTGCTCGCCGGCAGTCTGGTAGCCCCGGCCACCGCCCGGGCCGAAGGCGAAATCCGCATCGCCGAACAGTTCGGCATCGTCTACCTGTTGCTCAATGTGGTGCGCGACCAGAACCTGATCGAAAAACACGGCAAGGAGCAGGGCATCGACATCAAGGTCGACTGGACACAATTGTCCGGTGGCGCGGCAATCAACGATGCTCTGCTGTCCGGTTCGATTGATATCGCCGGTGCTGGTGTCGGCCCCTTGCTGACCATCTGGGACCGCACCCAGGGCCGGCAGAACGTCAAGGCCGTGGCGTCGCTGGGCAACTTCCCTTACTACCTGGTCAGCAACAATCCCAAGGTCAAGACCATCGCCGACTTCAGCGAGAAGGACCGCATTGCGCTGCCGGCCGTGGGTGTTTCGGTGCAATCGCGCTTCCTCCAGTATGCCGCCGCCAAGCAGTGGGGCGACAAGGAGTACAACCGTCTCGACAAGTACACCCTGGCGGTTCCCCACCCTGACGCTACCGCCGCCTTGCTGGCCGGTGGCACCGAGCTGAACGCGCACTTCTCCAACCCACCGTTCCAGGACCAGGTGCTGGCCAACAAGGACGTGCACGTGGTGCTCAACACCTACGATCTGCTCGGGCCGAACTCGCCGACCGTGCTGTTCGCCACCGAGAAATTCCGCAAGGACAACCCGAAGACCTACAAGGCCTTCGTCGAGGCCCTGGCCGAAGCGGCGGACTTTGCCCAGAACGACAAGGCCGCGGCAGCCGACACCTACATTCGTGTGACCAAGGCCAAGATCGACCGCGACGCGCTGCTCAAGATCATCGACAACCCGCAGTACGAGTTCAGCGTCACACCGAAAAACACCTACCCGCTGGCTGAGTTCCTCTACCGCGTGGGCGCGATCAAGCACAAACCCGAATCCTGGAAAGACTACTTCTTCCAGGACGAGAAACCGCTGCAAGGGAGCTGAAACGCATGAACACCCCATTGCCAGGCCACACGGTCAGCAAGTTGAGCAGCGTCGCCACGCCGCCGCTGCTGCAGGTGGATAACGTCAGCCTGGAATACCGCACGGCGCAGCGCGTGGTGCGGGCCACTCACCAGGTCAGTTTCGAAGTGGACAAGGCGGATCGCTTTGTCCTGCTCGGCCCGTCCGGTTGTGGCAAGTCGACCTTGCTCAAGGCGGTGGCTGGTTTTATCGAGCCACGGGAAGGGCAGATCCGCCTGCAGGGCCAGGCGGTGCATGGTCCGGGGCCGGACCGCATCGTGGTGTTCCAGGAATTCGACCAGCTGCCGCCGTGGAAAACCGTGAAACAGAACGTGATGTTCCCGTTGCTGGCCTCGGGCACGCTCAAGCGCAAGGACGCCGAAGCGCGTGCGTTGCACTACCTGGAAAAAGTCGGCCTGGGCGGCTTTGCCGATGCCTACCCACACACCTTGTCCGGCGGCATGAAAGCCCGGGTTGCGATTGCCCGGGCGCTGGCCATGCAGCCGAAAATCCTGTTGATGGACGAGCCCTTCGCGGCGCTCGACGCGCTGACCCGACGCAAGATGCAGGAAGAATTGCTGCTGTTGTGGGAGGAGGTGCGTTTCACCTTGCTGTTCGTCACCCACTCCATCGAAGAAGCGCTGGTGGTGGGTAACCGCATCCTCTTGCTGTCGCCCCATCCGGGACGAGTGCGGGCCGAGATCCACAGCCATCAGTACGACCTGCAGAGCCTTGGTGCCAGTGACTTCCAGGCCTCGGCGCGACGCATCCATCGCTTGCTGTTCAACGATGACGCGCATGCCGACCACCACCCGGCAGTGGATTTTGCCGACATCCGTATTGCCTACTGACCGGGAGAATTGCCATGACCTCATCTGTTACGCCGCGTCAGGAATATGAGATTGTTCTCGAACCGCTGCTCAGCGTGCCGGTCGAGCGAGAGCTGCCTCTGGGCCAACGCCTGTGGCAACAAGCCTGGCTGCGCAAGGGGTTGATCCTGGTGCTGCTGGCTGTGGCCTGGGAAGCTATCGCGCGCTACCAGGCCAACGACCTGCTGCTGCCCAGCTTCCTGCAGACTGCGGCGGCCCTGTACGACGGCCTGATCACCGGCGAATTGCCGGCCAAGGTCGGCGTTTCCCTGGTGGTGCTGCTCAAGGGTTATCTGCTGGGCATCGTCCTTGCGTTCGCTCTGACCACCCTGGCGGTCTCGACCCAGTTCGGCCGTGACCTGCTCAGCACCTTGACCTCGATGTTCAACCCGTTGCCGGCCATTGCCCTGCTGCCGCTGGCGTTGCTGTGGTTCGGCCTGGGTGACAACAGCCTGATTTTTGTCCTGGTGCACTCGGTACTTTGGGCCCTGGCCCTGAACACCTACGCGGGATTTCTCGGCGTGTCCGAGACCTTGCGTATGGCCGGGCGCAACTACGGTCTGCGCGGCCTGCGCCTGGTGCTGCATATCCTGATTCCGGCCGCGCTGCCGTCGATTCTTTCGGGTCTGAAGATCGGCTGGGCCTTTGCCTGGCGCACCCTGATTGCTGCCGAACTGGTGTTCGGCGCCACCAGTGGCAAAGGCGGGCTGGGTTGGTACATCTTCCAGAATCGCAACGAGCTGTACACCGACAAGGTCTTCGCCGGGCTCGCCGTGGTGATTCTGATCGGCCTGCTGGTGGAAAGCCTGGTGTTCAACAACCTGGAGCGCATCACCGTGCGCCGCTGGGGCATGCAGCGCTGAAGGGATCAGGCGGTCTGGTACTGCGCTGCGGCGTTGCTCAGGGTTGTCGCAATCTGTTGGCGCAGATTCAGCGGCTGTTCGACGATCAGGCTGTCACCTTGGCTCAGTAGCCACCAGCGCAACTGCCAGCTGTTGCTCACCGTCGCACGCAAGCAGTGCCCGTGCTCCAGCTGCATCAGTCGCATGTCTGCCGCCACCGGAGTCTCACGCAGCAAACGCGCGAGGTTTTCGCTGACCCAGGCCTGCAATTCGATCTTGTCGGTATCGTCAAACTGCTGGGTATCGCTGCGCAGATAGGCCTGCAAATCAAAGTCGCGCAGGCCTTCGGTGGCGTTATTGAGCACGCGCAACTGCTGGAAACCCGCATTGGCGGCCCAGTACCAGCCATAAGGAATGCTCTTGTCGTTGCGTTCCAACGGGAAAATCAGCGACAGCTCGTTCAAATCGCGCTCGATGGTGCGTTTGCTGATGGTAAAGCCGGCGTCTTTCAGGCGGGCTACCAGCTCGGCGCTGGTGGTGCCGGGTGAGCGGCTGGGCAGTTGGCGCAGCAACTCCCATTGACGGCTGAGCGTGGCGCGGGTCGTAGCGGAGGGCAAAGTGTGGCGTCCTTGTCTAGGCTTGCGGTTGTAGCATGGCCCTAGCGTAATGATATGGCAATTGGCCATTTATCTATCAAATCAAGGATGAAGCAGTTGATTTGCCTCAACCGAATCGTTCGCGACAGGTTTTGTCGTGGCGTTGCGCAGAATCACGCCTCATTACACCCGCCTTCGGTTCGGAGGGTTGTTCAATGAGGATGAACATGTCAGCTGCCAGCAACATTTACCCACTGCTCGAGCGTCTGCTTCCCGAGCGCATCATGGCGCTGCCTGGCCGTTCCAACCAGCTGGAGCGGTTGTACGCCGGGGTGGGTATGCCCAGCCAGCGGGCGGCGTTGGGGGAAAGCTTCATCCTCATCAGCCGCCTGGAAGAGGCCACTGACCTGCAAGCGCTGTACAGCGATCTGCGCGCTCAGGCCCTGAACGGTAATGTGGCAGCACTCAATGACCTGGGCTGGATCTGGCTCAACGGCAAATACTGGCGCGCCGACCCGCCGCTGGCCGGGCACCTGCTGCGCATGGCCGCGTTACAGGGCAGCGCGGCCGCCTGGTTCAACCTGGGCCAGCAGTACTACTTCGGCAAGGGTGTGGAGGTCGCTTATGCCAGCGCGGCGGAGTATTACCAGCATGCCTTCGAGTGTGGCCTGGAGCAGGCGGCTGCGGCTTTGGGTGACCTCTACGAGGAAGAAATCTGCGACAGTGATGCACAGAAGTGGACAGTCGACCTGCACATGGCCTACCGCTGGTTCCTGCGTGGCGCCCAGCGCGGCGAAGCACGCTGCCGATTCGAAGTGGGCTACCGGTTGCTGCACGGCCAGAGCGTCGCCGCCGATCCGAAGGCCGGGGTGTACTGGCTGGAGCTGGCGGCGGTGGCCGGGGTGATGCAGGCCGCTGAAGAGTTGGCGGTGCACTTCAGCGTGTCCCACAACGCCTTGCGCTACCTGTTCTGGCGCGACCAGGCGATCGCCATGGGCAGCTCGCTGGCCCTGACCATGAAGCTGGAAGACCAACTGCAGCCCTGAGGGTGGCGTCCGTCAGTCGCGCTTGACGTTGGGGGCGCGGATCGCAGAATATAGATAGTTAGCAAACTATGAATATGGCGATGACCCTCCCTTCATGACTCTCGATGCACTGCAACTGAACATCAGCAGCGGTATGGTGGTGGCCGGTCGGCACTGGCGGCGGATCTGCCAGGCGACTCTGGCCGGCTACGGTATTTCCGAGGCCTGCGCGATGCCGTTGCTGATGATCGTACGCCTTGGCGATGGTGTGCATCAGGTGGCGGTGGCTCAGGCCGCCGGTCTTGAAAGCCCCTCGCTGGTACGCCTGCTCGATCAACTGTGCAGCGCCGGGTTTGTCTGCCGCAGCGAAGACCCTGTGGATCGCCGTGCCAAAGCCTTGAGTCTGACCAAAAGTGGCCGTGTGCTCGCCGAAACCATTGAAGGCGAGCTGGTACGCCTGCGCCGAGAGGTGTTGCAAGGCATCGACGAGGCCGATCTGCTCGCCACCCTGCGCGTGCTGCGTGCTTTCGAACAGGCCGCGCAACGCACCCCGGGAGTACCTTCGTGAAGGGCTTTTTCAGTTCCATGCCGCCCGCTCGCGACTGGTTCTACGGCGTGCGTACGTTCTCGGCATCGATGATCGCCCTGTACATCGCCTTGCTCATGCAGCTGCCGCGGCCTTACTGGGCCATGGCCACGGTCTACATCGTCTCCAGCCCCTTTGTCGGCCCGACCAGTTCCAAGGCGCTGTACCGCGCCATGGGCACCTTGCTGGGCGCGGCTGGCGCAGTGTTCATGGTGCCGCTGCTGGTGCAGACGCCGGTGTTGCTGACCGTGGCCATTGCCCTGTGGACCGGCACCTTGCTGTTTTTGTCGCTGCACCTGCGCACCGCCAACAGCTATGCCCTGATGCTGGCGGGTTACACCTTGCCAATGATTGCCCTGCCGGTCGTCGATGACCCGTTGCGGGTGTTCGATATTGCCTCGTCCCGGGCCCAGGAAATCTGCCTGGGTATCGTCTGTGCGGCGGTGGTCGGGGCGATCTTCTGGCCGCGGCGCCTGACTCCGGTACTGGTTGGCGCCACCGGCAATTGGTTCAACGAGGCCATTCGCTACAGTGACACTTTTCTGGCCCGCAGCGCATCGGCCGAAACCGTGGGTACCTCGCGTGCCTCGATGGTTGCCACCTTCAACTCCTTGGAGTTGATGATTGGCCAACTGTCCCATGAAGGCGCACGCCCGCAGACGGTGAAAAATGCCCGCGAACTGCGCGGCCGGATGATCCATCTGTTGCCCGTGGTCGACGCGCTGGACGATGCCTTGCTGGCCCTGGAGGCCCGCGCGCCGGCACAGGCCAGGCAGTTGCAGCCGTTGCTGGAGCAGGCCCGTGAATGGTTGCAGAGCACCGCCAACGACGCCTCGCCGAGCCGCTGGTCGGCGCTCAAGGCTCAACTTGAACACATGCAACCCAGCGCCGCGGCCCTCGATGAGCGCCCTGCATTGCTGTTATCCAACGCCCTCTACCGTCTGGCGGAGTGGGTCGACCTGTGGCAAGACTGCTGCAGTCTGCAGCACGCCATTCGCAACGAAGACCTGTCGCCCTGGCGTGCCGTTTATCGGCACTGGCGCCTGGGTCGCCTGACGCCGTTTTTTGATCGCGGGCTGATGCTGTACTCGGTGTTTTCCACCGTTACCGCAATCATCGCCGCCACCACCCTGTGGATCCTCTCGGGGTGGAACGACGGCGGCAGCGCGGTGATTCTCGCGGCCGTGGCCTGCAGCTTCTTTGCGGCGATGGACGATCCGGCACCGCAGATCTATCGGTTCTTCTTCTGGACGGCGGTGTCGGTGGTGTTTGCCAGCCTTTACCTGTTCCTGGTACTGCCCAATCTGCACGACTTCCCGATGCTGGTGCTGGCCTTTGCCGTGCCGTTCATCTGCGTCGGCACCCTGACGGTCCAGCCGCAGTTCTACCTCGGCACCTTGCTGACCATCGTCAACACGGCCTCGTTCATCAGTATCCAGGGTGCTTACGACGCCAACTTCCTGACCTTCATCAACTCCAACCTGGCTGGGCCCGTGGGGTTGTTGTTCGCCTTTATCTGGACCCTGGTGATGCGCCCGTTCGGGGTGGAGCTGGCGGCCAAACGGCTGACGCGCTTCAGCTGGCGCGACATCGTCGGCATGACCCGGCCGGCGACCCTGGCTGAACACCGCCACCTCGGCGTGCAGATGCTCGACCGTCTGATGCAGCACCTGCCACGCCTGACCCAGACCGGCCAGGACACCGGTACCGCGCTGCGCGACCTGCGCGTTGGCCTGAACCTGCTCGACTTGCTGGCTTACATGCCACGCGTCGGCGCCCGCCCTCGGCAGTTGCTCGAACGGGTGGTGGAGGAGGTGGGCGAACACTTTCAGGCCTGTCTCGATGCCCGCCGCCGCCTGCATGCGCCCGAGGTGCTGTTGCAGAGCATGGAGCGCGCGCGCCGCGCCTTGAACCTGAATGACCTGGCCGACAGTGCCGAAGCCCGGGTGCATCTATTGCACGCCTTGAGCGGCCTGCGTCTGGCGCTGCTGCCAGGCGTCGAGGTGGTGCTCGAGCCGTCCGATGATCAGCCGCAACTGCCGTACGGCATCGATGGAGCCCCCTTGTGATCGGTGAACTGGATATCAGCGGGGTCTTCCTGCCCACGTTGCTGGTGATGATGGTCCTCACCTACCTGTTGTTCCTGGGGGTGCACGCCGTGCTTACCCGTGTACATTTTTACCGCCTGGTCTGGCACCGGGCGTTGTTCAACGTTGCGCTCTACGCCGTGCTGCTCGGCACGGTCGATCACTTTTGCCGAAACCTGATGCTGCCATGAAAAAACCATTGTTGACCCTGGGCCGTGTGGTCCTGACCCTGCTGGTAGTGACGCTGGCGACCGTACTGGTCTGGCAGATGGTCATGTACTACATGTTCGCGCCCTGGACCCGGGACGGGCACATCCGCGCCGATGTGATCCAGATCGCACCGGACGTTTCCGGTCTGATCCAGCAGGTCGAAGTGCGCGACAACCAGGTGATCAAGCGCGGCGACGTGCTCTTCACCATCGACCAGGACCGTTTCAAACTGGCCCTGCGTCACGCCCAGGCGACCCTGGCCGAGCGCAAAGAAACCGTCGCCCAGGCCCAGCGTGAAGCGCGGCGTAACCGTGGCCTGGGCAACCTGGTGGCGCAAGAACAGCTTGAAGAAAGCCAGTCTCGCGAGGCGCGCGCGCAGTCGGCGCTGGCCGAAGCCCAGGTAGCGGTGGACGCCGCTCAGCTCAACCTCGACCGTTCGGTGGTGCGCAGCCCGGTGGATGGCTACCTGAACGACCGTGCGCCGCGTGCCCACGAGTTTGTCAGCGCGGGCAAGCCGGTGCTGGCGGTGGTCGACAGCGCGTCCTACCACGTCGATGGCTACTTTGAAGAAACCAAGCTCGGTGGCATCCAGATCGGCCAAGCCGTGGATATCCGCGTGATGGGCGACAACGCTCGCCTGCGTGGACATGTGCAAAGCTTTGCGGCGGGCATCGAAGACCGCGACCGCACCAGCGGCGCCAACCTGTTGCCCAATGTCAACCCGGCCTTCAGCTGGGTGCGCCTGGCGCAGCGGATTCCGGTACGGATCGCGTTTGATGAAGTGCCTGCGGACTTTCGCATGATCGCCGGACGTACCGCGACCGTGTCGATCATCGACGGTAACGGCCAATGAAACGTCTATCGCTGCTTGGCCTGAGCCTGCTGCTGTCGGCCTGCCAGATGGTCGGACCGGATTATCAGTTGCCCAAGGACGGCGCGATCCAGCGTGCCGATCTGCAGGGTGAGTTGCGTCAGGATGCCAAGAGCGTGGTGTCTGCACCGGTGCCGCAGAACTGGTGGCACCTGTATCACGATCAGCGCCTCAATACCCTGGTCAGCCAGGCCCTGGAAGCCAACAGCGAACTGCGCGTCGCGGCGGCCAATATCGCCCGTTCGCGGGCCCAGGTCGAAGAGGCAGAGGCTCAGGGCGGATTCAACGGCGGGGTGAAACTGGGGGCGCAGCGTTTGCAGGAGTCCGGTGAAGCCTTCTTGCTGCCGGAGAAGGTGCCGGTGGCGAACATCGGTGAAGCGATCATCAGTGCGTCCTACCAGTTCGACCTCTGGGGCACCCTCAAGCGGGGTGTCGAAGCCGCCCAGGCCAATGCCGATGCAACCCAGGCCGCTGCCGACACGGCACGGATTACCGTGGTGGCCGAGGTGGTGCGTGCTTACACCCAGGTGTGTGCGGCCAACGAGGAGTACCACATCGCCCGCGAATCGCTGGATCTGCAGGAACAGAGCGTGACCCTGGTGCAGCGCCTGCGCGACGCCGGACGTGGCGATGAAACCCAGGTCACCCGTTCGCAGACTCAATTCAAGTCGCTGCGTGCCGAGCTGCCGCGCTACCAGGCTGCACGCGAGGCGGGGTTGTATACCCTGTCGATGCTGCTGGCCAAGCCGCTGGCACAGTTGCCGGCCGGCACTGCGGACTGTGCCGAGCTGCCGCATATCGCCCAGCTACTGCCGGTTGGCGACGGCGCCGCGCTGCTCAAGCGCCGTCCTGATATTCGTCAGGCTGAACGCAGCCTGGCCGCGGCCACTGCAACCATCGGCGTGGCCACTGGTCAGCTCTATCCAGACATCAGTATCGGCGCCCAGGTGGGCACCATCGGTATCCTGGAGAACCTCGGCGAACCGGCGACCAACCGCTGGGGCTTTGGCCCGGCGCTGACCTGGACCGTGCCGACCAATGGTTCGCGCGCCCGCATCCGTGAGGCCGAGGCCTCGACCCAGGCGGCGCTGGCGCATTTCGACGGGGTGGTGCTCAACGCCATCCGCGAAACCCAGACCAGTCTGGCGCAGTACAGTGCGTTGCTGGAACGGCGTGATGCCCTGGCGGACGCCGAGCGCTCGGCGCAGCAGGCGGCAGATCATACTCACCGGTTCTTCCAGGCCGGGCGCGAGTCGTTCCTGGCAGATTTGCAGGCGACACGTACCTATACCGATATGCGTGCGCAACTGGCGATGGCCAATACCCAGGTGGCGATGGGGCAGATCGGTCTATTCCTGGCCTTGGGCGGTGGTTGGTAGGCCACTGTCTGTGGGAGCGGGGGGGGGGGGGGGGGGGGGGGGGGGGGAGCTGAACGAAAGCGAGAAGAGAGAACGAACAACCACACACCACCAAACAC
>NZ_JBMOWO010000148.1:0-26041 GCF_049310525.1 Pseudomonas sp. GZD-222 | reverse complement strand
GAACCTCGCCACAAAAAAGAGAAAAGAAAAAAAACTCCCGCACCCCCCCCCCCCCCCCCGCTCCCACCGAGTCCCCCCAGAGGGACTGTCACTTATCCACAAACCCCTTGAGCATCTCGATCGGAAGCGGAAAGACAATGGTCGACGACTTGTCCCCGGCAATCGTGCCCAAAGTCTGCATATACCTCAGTTGCATGGCCCCCGACTGGCGCCCGAGCATTTCTGCGGCCTGCATCAGTTTCTCCGAGGCCTGCAACTCGCCTTCGGCATGAATCACCTTGGCCCGCCGTTCGCGCTCGGCTTCAGCCTGACGGGCAATGGCGCGGATCATCGACTCGTTGAGATCAACATGCTTGATTTCGACATTGGCCACCTTGATGCCCCAGGCGTCGGTCTGCGCGTCCAGCACCTGGCGGATATCCAGGTTCAAACGCTCGCGTTCGGCCAGCAACTCGTCCAACTCATGTTTGCCCAGCACCGCACGCAAAGTGGTTTGCGCCAGCTGGCTGGTGGCCATGAGAAAGTCTTCGACCTGGATGATCGCTTTCTGCGGGTCGAGCACACGGAAATACAGCACCGCATTGACCTTTACCGAGACGTTGTCACGAGTGATCACATCCTGCGGCGGCACATCGAGGACCACTGTACGCAGGTCGACCCGGACCATCTGCTGGACGCCGGGAATCAGCAACACCAGGCCAGGCCCCTTGACCCGCCAGAAGCGTCCGAGCTGGAACACGACACCGCGTTCGTACTCACGCAGAATGCGAAACGCCGATAGAAGCAGCACGGCAACAAATGCCAGCAGCGCGCCAATACCCAGTTCGAAAAACATGTTCAGTCTCCTTGCGCCACAGCGTCTGCCGCCGCGCTGACGTCCAGTAGTACGCCCTTGCGTGAGATCACCCGGACGTTTTGCCCCACCTGCAGCGGCGTCTGGCTCTGCGCCTGCCACTGTTCACCTTGCACCTGCACCGAGCCGATGTACGGATCGCTGTCGTTGACCGCCATGACTGTGGCCAGGCTGCCGACCAGCCCGGCATCGCCACTGACCAGCACACGCTTGCGCGCTCTCAAGGCCATGCCCAGCACACCGCCGAGCAGCAATGCCGAGAACAGCGCGAGGAACAGGATCAGCGGCAGCGGAATGCCGAAACCGGGGACATCGGTGTCCATCAGGATCACCGCGCCCACTACGAACGCGACGATGCCGCCAAAGCCGACCACGCCGAAGCTGGGCATGAACGCCTCGGCAATCATGAAGGCCATGCCAAGCAGAATCAGCGCCGCCCCGGCGTAGCTCACCGGCAATAACTGCAGGGCATACAGCGCCAGCAACAGGCAGATACCGCCGATTACCCCGCCGACCCCGGAGCCTGGGCTCATGAACTCGAACATCAGGCCGTAGACGCCAATCATGATCAGGATCAGCGCGACGCTGGGGTTGGTGATCACTGCCAGCAAGCGTGTACGCCAGTCTGGCTGGCGTTCTGTCACTGGCGCGGCGGCGGTCTGCAATTGCACGGTTTTCCCCGCAGCTTCGAGGGACTTACCGTCGAGTTGGCGGAGTAAATCAGGGAGATCATTGGCGACCTGATCGATCACCTTCAGGCGCAGGGCCTCACTGGCCGGCAGGCTGACGGACTCACGCACGGCCTGTTCGGCCCAGTCGGCATTGCGCCCACGCAATTGCGCCAGACTGCGGATATAAGCCGCGGCGTCGTTAACCTGTTTGCGGGTCAAGGTGTCCTGTTCGCTCGGTGCGGGTTGCTTGTCGCCGGTCGGAGCTGCCGGCGGTGCGCCAGGGTCTTTCGGGGTGCCCGGCAGGCCGCCGATCTGCACCGGGGTGGCGGCACCGAGGTTGGTGCCCGGGGCCATGGCAGCGACGTGACTGGCGTAGAGAATGTAAGTACCGGCACTGGCCGCCCGGGCGCCACCGGGAGCGACGTAACTGGCCACCGGCACGGGGCTGGCGAGAATCGCCTTGATGATCTCGCGCATCGAGCTGTCGAGCCCGCCCGGCGTGTCGAGGCGGATCACCACCAGCTGGGCCTGGTCGGTTTCGGCCTGGTGCAGACCACGAATCAGATAATCGGCACTGGCTGGACCGATGGCGTCGTTAATACTCAGCACCAGCACCGATTGGCCGGGCGCCGCCTGGCCACCAGGCAGCGTGCCGAGCAAGAGCAGCAAGAGCAGATGCCGACACCAGCGAGCGATCACCTGAATTCACCCGGTTTGTGCGTGTCCAATAAGTTTAGTCGGCTGCCCGTAGCAGCACGGCCTAAACTTCAGAAGTGGGGGAGCTATCTGCGGAGGTGCATCATGCGTATGGCAAAAACCCTGCAGCAGTGCCTGGACAAGGCCGGCTGCGACTATGACATCGTTCCTCACGCGCACTCAGCCACCAGCCTTGAGTCGGCGCGCATGGCTGGAGTGCCAGCCGAACGGGTGGCCAAGTCGGTCATGCTCGACGACCGCCATGGCAACTACCTGATGGCCGTACTGCCGGCCAATCGTCATCTCGATATGAGCAAGGTACAGGCTACCGGTCAGTGGCACATGACCTCTGAAAGCAATCTGCCTCACCTGTTCGGCGACTGTGAACGTGGCGCTATCCCGGCCATGGGCGATGCCTACTCGATCAAGATGCTGGTCGACCCGACACTCACCCGCCAGGGTGATATCTATGTCGAGGCCGGCGATCACGACCACCTGATCCACATGAACATGACGCAGTACCTGAAACTGGTGCCGAACGCCGAAGTGCGTGAGGTGTGCTGATGACCAACCCACTGCCAGGCTGGCGTCGTGGACGACCGGTCTGGCCCTGAGGAGTGACTTATGGAAGCAACCAACCACAAGTTTTCTGAACTGTTCAAACAGCTGGGACTACCCGACGACCCTGTCGGTATCGAGCAGTTCATCACCAGTCATTCGCCGCTCAAGGATGATGTAAGGCTGGTTGACGCGTCATTCTGGACGCCAGCGCAACGCAGGTTTCTCGAAGACAGCATCAACGAAGATAGCGATTGGGCAGTCATGTTCGACCAACTCAACGAGGCTCTGCACAACCGAAAAAATAAACGCTGAGCGGCACCAGTACCGGCGATTTACGTTGCTATGCTCAGAAAAAAACAACAGGGGATAGCGCAATGAAAGATCCCTATGCCGTCGGCTTCTGGTGCTCCGTGACCGCCTTGGGCTTGCTGACCGTCGGCTATTTCTATGGCATCAAACAGACCCATCAACTGCACCAGGCCCTGGTGTTCCTCTATGCCGCCGGTGGGGTGATCGGGGCGCTGGCGTTGACGGCGCTGGCCTGGATTGCCTGGCAGCAGTTGCGGGTCAGCAAACGCCAGTTGGCCCAGGGCCGCACACTGGTGGCTATCTGGAACACCAAGGTTGCCTTGCGCCGGGTTGAAACCGTGTTCGACCGTTACTTCTGGGGTAGCTACTGGCAGCCGGGGCGGACCTTTCAGGAAGTCATGGGCGAACTTGAAGGCACCCCCCTGGAGCAGAGCCTGGAAGCCCTGAAGCGCCAATGTCGGGAACTGGACAAGGAAACCCACGACCTGCGTCGTCACTGGCTGGACAACGCCCGTGAACTCTCCACTGTGGCCACCGCCATGGCCCGCGAGCGCTATCAACTGGATCTGTGCGACTCACAGCAAAGCAGTGGCCGGGGGGCAGCGGTGCTCAACCGCGATCTGGAAGTGCTGGTGTATACCTGGTCGGCACGCTTGCGCAGCTTCGACCACCAGCTCGATGAGCTGGAGACCGAATACCGCTGAGCGACGTCGCGGCGAGTCAATCGCCGCGAATGTACTGTTCCAGTTGCTGGATCATGTTGGCCTGTTCGGCGATGGCTTCTTTAACCAGGTCACCGATCGACAACAGGCCCAGCAGCTCGCCGTTCTCCACCACTGGCAGGTGACGCAGGTGGCTGTCGGTCATCATGTTCATGCAGTAGTCGATGTTCTGGTGCGGACCCACCGTAATCACCGGTGCACTCATGATCGCGCTGACCGGGGTGCCCACCGACGAGCGGCCCTTGAGCACCATCTTGCGCGCATAGTCGCGCTCACTGACGATCCCCACCACCTGACCACCCTCGACCACCGGCAAGGCACCGACGTTCATATCGGCCATCAACTTCAGTGCATCGAGCACCATCTGATCCGGCGCGATGGTGTGCACCTGGTGATGTTTCTCGGCTTTGGTTTTCAGGAGCTGTGCCACGGTTTTCATAGACGCCTCTGCAATGCTGGGAGTGGATGACGGCAGATACCTACAGAATCGTGTACAGATGGCCGCAGGGCAAGGGAGAAAGCGGCATCGAGTCGATTGAAAAACGTCATGGCCTGGCCCAAACGACAAAGCGGCCAAGGATGGCCGCTTTGTTAAAACCTGATCAATGCGTGATCAAGCAATACCCTTCGGGTTCGGGCCGAAGCGGTTGGCACCTGGCGTGCTGTCCTGGCACAGGAACACCAGGTTGACGAATGGCAGCAGCAACCACCAGCCGCTGCGATCGGTATCGTGCATACGGCGAACGCCAACGGCGATGCCCGGGACCAACACGGCGAGAGAATACAGGTTAGAGATCAAACCGTTGGTACCGGCCAGGCCCTCGGCGATGCCGAGACCTACGGCAACCAGGAAGTTGATCAGCACGAACATCCAGTATTCTTTGCGGCGCGCACGGCCAGCGAACACGGCGTATTTTTTCAGTACGGCGAAATACCAGTTACCCGTGGCTTCAGGAGCAACGGCAGCTGTCGTAGTTGCGGCAGCCGGTGCAACGCCTTGCGGTGCTCCACACTGCGGGCAGGCCATGGCGCTCTGATGGATTTCCTTGGCGCAGCCACGGCAAAAAACCATACTCATTCGTTATCCCTTACGTTAATTGACTGAAAGTCCGATATACACAAACAGCGAAATACCCGACATGACAACACCGGCGATGCCCATGTTGCTGCCAGGTTTTTGCTGCAGGATGCTGATGCTGCCCAGGACCAGGCTGACCATTGCAAACAGGCTAAGTCCGAGCAACGTATCGCTGTCCCATTCGGCGCTATCGAATAGGGAAAGCGTGCAGAGAATTCCGAGCGTCAAGGAGACGATGCCCATCCAGGGGGAGGGCGGATTGGCCGGCTGAACAGGGGCCTGAAGATGCTGGAGCGCACCGCATTGTGGGCAGGAAGGCGCCGTTACATGTATCTGCTTGGCGCAACCGCGGCAAAACACCATTGCCATGTCAAATCCTTTTGATCGTTCCTGATGCGCGTGTGCGGCAGAAGTCAGCGGGATAGTTTACCAAGTATTTCATGGGTGGCAAAACAATGGCGCGTTGAGGGTTAGCGGTTGTGCATAGGCGTCGGCGTTTTCGGCGCCGACGCTTTCTTCTATAGAACAGTCCTACCGTTGCTGCGTAGGCGCAACCATGGGTCGATCTTCTATGCCGTCAAGCAGCGCATCAACCAGGCCCTTGGCCATTTCCACCGAATGCAGGGTCGACCAGAGAAAGTTCTTGCTGGCCGGATCGATGTTGTTGAAGGCTTTGTAGCCGGTGTCGTAGGCACAGCTTAGATATAAAGAGGCGTGCACCAGCGCGTCGTGGGCGGCGATACCGGAACAGACGGCGAACAGCGGAGAGTGGCCGGCGTCGCAATTGCCGAAGACGGTGTGGGTGGTGGTGATAGATGGGTCTAGTGGTGGATCGGGGACGATCTTCTTCATATGGGTGCTCCAGTTGGAGCTGACACCGTGATCCGTTACCACACGAATGGGTGGCAGCTGTACGCGGGGTGGTAAACCGGGGGAACACCCAGACCCGGCAGGCTAAAAGCCTCCCGCGTACAGCCACCATAGGCTGTATGGGATGATCCATAAATCCGGGTTACCACACCCGATCACCAAGTGTTCGGTGACGGATAGGAGCCTAGAGGTACGAGTTCCCAGGGACAAGCAGACGGGTATCGACAGACTCGGTAGGGTATTTCCTAGGACGTTACATCAGCCAGCATTTTCGAGGGGCTCGAAACAAAATCTGACACTGTGGAATACCAAGACAAACAAAAAAGGCCCAGGTTTTCACCTGAGCCTTTCGCTGTTGCCACGCCGATCAAAGCCCGTTAGGCAAGAACCGGGTAGCGCCGCTGACATCATCGATCTTCTTGATGCGGAAGGCCTTGATGCAGGTTTCGTTACGGGTGTTGGTGTCCGGGCAGTACTGTTTGACGAAAGCGCCAAAGTCCATGTCCTGACCATCAACACTGAGTACGCGCTTGAAGTACTCGCCCTGGATGCCCTGAGCCTGACGCGAGGCGGTCATGTCCTGATCAACCACCAGACGGCCATGCAGGTCGACGGTGGGAAACTTGGCTTCTTCCTTGAAGCAACCGCTCAGCAGCAGGCCAGCCGCTGCCAGCATAATCATACGTAGCATGATGTTGTCTCTGCAGAGGGCGGCCCCGGCGCATGCGCCGAGGCTGACCCGGGGATGGTTACTCGAACAGCTTGCTGGAGCGATTGACCTCGGCCTTGCCGGCATCTTCCAGCAAGGATTTGGTGCCCGAGGTGACGTTCCGCGAAGCGTCGGCATTGGACTGGATCACGTCGGTGCGGGCGGCGCTGTCGCGCAGCTCGGCATCGATGTAGTCGTTGGCCCGTGCAACCTTGGCTTTTTTCGCTTGCAGTGCCAGACGACGCTCTTCCAGCTCCAGGGCGCGCAGCTCGTCCTCGAAACCTTCTTCACGGGTCTGCACGCGCTTGTGCTCGGCTGCCTGTACTTTCTGGCGTTCGGCGGCAGCTTGCGAAGCGGCACGTTGCGCGGCAGCACGCTGCTGGCGAGCCGCGGCTTCGCGGGATTCAGCGCGCTGCTGGGCAGCCGCAGCCTGACGCAGGCGCTCGGTTTCCAGGTCGGCTTCTTTCTGTTTGGTTTGCTGTTCGATCTGGTAAAGCTGATCGAACTGGCCAGCCGTAGCGGTCATCGCAGACAGTGCGAGGGCGGTGCCCAGAACAATATGCTTCATGGCCGGTTGCCTCAGCTCTTTTTAGGTTCTGGGCAGGTAGCATTCGGCTGAATGCGCGTCTCGTTGCTCATGGTCATGACCATCAGGGAGATGCCACCGACTTCGAAGTTGCAAGGACGACCCACCTGAGCGGAGGTGTAGATCTTGCCGCTTTCGGAGTAACCGATCAGCACGCCTGGAACCAAAGTGGTGTCGTTGACCATGGAGCCAGCGAGGGCACCTGCACCACCACCGGCAACACCGCCGACAATCGCGGTGTCAGTGTTTTTGCCAGCACCCAGTGCTGCGCCACCCAGTGCACCGAGAACACCGCCAACCATCATTGCGGCATTTTTGTTCTTCTCGTTGCTGACTTTGATCTTGGTCGGCGAGACGGTGAGGATCTTCACGGTCTTGGCTTCTTGCTGAGTGTTCACCTGGCTGGCGTCAAACACATCGGATTCATACTGCTCGCCAGTCGCCTGGCAGCCTACGAGAGAAGCGACAACGGTCAAAGCCAGACAGTGTTTCAGCATTTTCATTCCTAAATTCCCTGGAGGGTGTGGGTAACCTTGCGCCGCAATCCATTTGGGTGGGCATATTGCCATCATTCTAAACGGATTGTTCAAACGAGGTAAAGCCAACAGGACTTACAGGGGATCTGGATAGAGCGCAGAGTAATAAAGGAAAGCATTCGCTTGGCTGGAACAGCTGGCGAAAGGGGATCTGAAAAAGCGCGAGTGGCGAAAACGCCGGGTCTTTGCAAGCAAAGGGAGAGGAAGGTGGCGCACTCGGCGGGATTCGAACCCACGACCCCTGCCTTCGGAGGGCAGTACTCTATCCAGCTGAGCTACGAGTGCAACGCGGGCGCCATGATACCCATCTAGACTGGCGGCGTCCATCGCCACAAATGGCTGTGTTCGATTTTGCACACGCAGGGGCCTATAAGTGACGTTGATCTGAAAAAGGTAGCCACACAGCGCTTTTTGTTCTTTTTTTCGAACACCCTATTGTCCTTTTTCCTCGTTGCTCCTAGGATTCGTTTGAGATTTCAAACGCTCTCCTTTTTCTACAATCAATAATTCGCGCCGTGTCTGTACGGTGCCGTTAAGGAAGCCGACATGCAGCTTAAAGACGCCCAGTTGTTCCGCCAGCAAGCCTTCATCGATGGCGTGTGGTTGGACGCGGACAACGGTCAGACCATCAAGGTCAACAACCCGGCCACCGGCGAGATCATCGGCACTGTGCCGAAGATGGGCGCGGCCGAAACCCGTCGCGCCATCGAGGCCGCCGACAAGGCGCTGCCAGCCTGGCGCGCACTGACCGCCAAAGAGCGTGCTGGCAAGCTGCGTCGTTGGTTCGAATTGATGATCGAGCACCAGGACGACCTGGCCCGCCTGATGACCACCGA
Source organism: Pseudomonas sp. GZD-222 (assembly GCF_049310525.1). NCBI lineage: Bacteria > Pseudomonadati > Pseudomonadota > Gammaproteobacteria > Pseudomonadales > Pseudomonadaceae > Pseudomonas > Pseudomonas sp. GZD-222. Next base: position 17,614 of record NZ_JBMOWO010000148.1, on the reverse strand, counting down.
GCAGGGCAAGCCATTGGCCGAAGCCAAGGGCGAGATCGTCTACGCCGCTTCCTTTATCGAGTGGTTCGCTGAAGAAGCCAAGCGCGTCTACGGCGACACCATTCCTGGCCACCAGCCAGACAAGCGCCTGATCGTGATCAAGCAGCCAATCGGTGTGACCGCCGCGATCACCCCGTGGAACTTCCCGGCCGCGATGATCACCCGTAAAGCCGGCCCGGCCCTGGCCGCTGGCTGCACCATGGTCCTCAAGCCTGCTTCGCAAACGCCGTACTCCGCTCTGGCCCTGGTCGAACTGGCCGAGCGTGCCGGCATTCCGAAAGGCGTGCTCAGCGTAGTCACCGGCAGCGCCGGCGACATCGGTAGCGAGCTGACCGGCAACCCGATCGTGCGCAAGCTGTCCTTCACCGGCTCGACCGAAATCGGTCGCCAGCTGATGGCCGAGTGCGCCAAGGACATCAAGAAGGTTTCCCTGGAGCTGGGCGGTAACGCACCGTTCATCGTGTTCGACGACGCTGACCTGGATAAGGCCGTCGAAGGCGCGATCATCTCCAAGTACCGTAACAACGGCCAGACCTGCGTCTGCGCCAACCGTATCTACGTTCAGGATGGCGTCTACGATGCCTTCGCCGAGAAGCTCAAGGCCGCTGTGGCCAAGCTGAAGATCGGTAACGGCCTGGAAGACGGCACCACCACTGGCCCGTTGATCGACGAGAAAGCGGTAGCCAAGGTCCAGGAGCACATTGCCGACGCTATCGGCAAAGGCGCCCAGGTGCTGACCGGCGGCAAGATCATCGAAGGCAACTTCTTCGAGCCGACCGTACTGATCAACGTGCCGAAGAACGCTGCCGTGGCCAAGGAAGAAACCTTCGGTCCGCTGGCTCCGCTGTTCCGTTTCAAGGACGAGGCTGAAGTCATTGCCATGTCCAACGATACCGAGTTCGGTCTGGCCTCGTACTTCTATGCCCGTGACATGAGCCGTGTGTTCCGTGTTGCCGAAGCGCTGGAGTACGGCATGGTCGGTATCAACACCGGTCTGATCTCCAACGAAGTCGCGCCGTTCGGCGGTATCAAGGCCTCGGGCCTGGGCCGCGAAGGTTCCAAGTACGGCATCGAGGACTACCTGGAAATCAAATACCTATGCATCAGCGTCTGATCGCAGCGTAAGGCTTTACCTCTGCCAGCGGGGCGCGAGAGCGACGTCTCGCTGGCCTTTTTACACCGTACACCCAGTGGCCTGGGCCCCTGCAGCAGTCGATCAACGCATGCTGCCTGCAGTTGAATACCGGCCACTCTGACTTGAATCGCGCCACCCTTGTGTGTGGCGAATTGAGGACATTATGAGCAACAAGACCAACGAATCTTTGATGCAACGTCGTATCGCCGCTGTTCCACGCGGTGTTGGCCAGATCCACCCGATCTTCGCCGAGTCGGCAAAAAACGCCACCGTTACTGACGTCGAAGGCCGCGAGTTCATCGACTTCGCCGGCGGTATCGCGGTACTGAACACCGGTCACGTGCACCCGAAGATCATCGCTGCCGTTGAAGCCCAACTGCACAAGCTGACCCACACCTGCTTCCAGGTACTGGCCTACGAGCCTTACGTCGAGCTGTGCGAAAAGATCAACGCCAAGGTTCCAGGCGACTTCGCCAAGAAAACCCTGCTGGTTACCACCGGTTCCGAAGCCGTTGAGAACGCCATCAAGATCGCCCGTGCCGCCACTGGCCGTGCCGGCGTGATCGCCTTCACCGGCGCTTACCACGGTCGTACCATGATGACCCTGGGCCTGACCGGTAAAGTCGTACCGTACTCGGCTGGCATGGGCCTGATGCCAGGCGGCATCTTCCGTGCGCTGTACCCGAACGAACTGCACGGTGTCAGCGTTGACGATTCGATCGCTTCGATCGAACGCATCTTCAAGAACGACGCCGAAGCACGCGACATCGCTGCCATCATCCTCGAGCCAGTTCAGGGCGAAGGTGGTTTCTACGTTGCGCCTAAAGAATTCATGAAGCGCCTGCGCGACCTGTGCGACCAGCACGGCATCCTGCTGATCGCTGACGAAGTGCAGACTGGCGCTGGCCGTACCGGCACCTTCTTTGCCATGGAGCAAATGGGTGTTGCCCCGGACCTGACCACTTTCGCTAAATCCATTGCTGGTGGCTTCCCACTGGCCGGTGTCTGCGGCAAGGCCGAGTACATGGACGCTATCGCTCCAGGCGGCCTGGGCGGCACTTACGCCGGTAGCCCGATCGCTTGCGCCGCGGCCCTGGCCGTGATGGAAGTGTTCGAAGAAGAAAAACTGCTGGAGCGTAGCCAGGCTGTTGGCGAGCGTCTGGTCGCTGGCCTGCGCAAGATCCAGGACAAGCACCCGATCATCGGTGACGTGCGTGCCCTGGGCTCGATGATCGCTGTTGAAGTCTTCGACAAAGCCGGTTCCCACACCCCTAACGCTGCTGCCGTGGCGTCGGTTGTGGCCAAGGCGCGCGACAAGGGTCTGATCCTGCTGTCGTGCGGCACCTACGGCAACGTCCTGCGTATCCTGGTTCCGCTGACCTCGCCTGATGAGCAACTGGACCAAGGTCTGGCAATCATCGAAGAGTGCTTCGCTGAACTGGCGTAAACTGTGACGCAGTAGAAGAAAACCCGCTTCGGCGGGTTTTTTTTCGGCCAAAGGAAGGTAACAAGGCTAAGGTTGGCATCCAGGAGACACCTTGGAAGGTGCGCGCTGTTGCGTGTCGTAAATTGTCGGAGATCGAGTATGAGCAGTACCAGCCCACCCACGGCACCTTGTGTGTTGATTGCCGAGGGCGACCCTTGGGTGCGGGAGATGCTCAGCCAGATGTTGCTCAGTGTGCGTTGCGATGCGCGCGTGCAGGTCTGTGCCGATGGCTCGCAGGCGTTGGCGGCGCTGTCGTGCCAACCTGACCTGATCATTGCCGCGCGCGAACTGCCTGGCGGTGATGGCCTCGACTTGCTGCGCAACGTGCGCGCCAAGGGTCGTCAGCCGGCGTTGCCGTTCATCCTCATGAGCAACCGCAGCGACAGCGCCAGCGTGCGCGAGGCGCTGCCGTTTGCGCCTACGGCTTACCTGAGCAAGCCGTTGAACATGGATTCCTTGCGTCATCGCCTGGAGGAGCTGTTGCTCAAGGTGGGTGAGGAAATCGCCTGCCCGGTGCCGCCGCTGCAACCGGGCATGACCTTGTCGCGTTTTCTCGAAGGGCGCCGGGCCACGGCCGATGGCGGGCCGTTGCTGGCCGATGTGCAGCAGGCGATCAAGCGCAGCCTGAATCCGCAGGGGCTGAACCTGAAAACCCTGGAAGAAGAGATTCGCAACGACCCGCAGGTTACCGCCGTGCTGATTGCCGCGGCCAATAGCGCGGCGCTGCACCGCGACGGTGCCGTGCAAACGCTGATGCAGGCGCTGAACAAGCTCGGTACCACGCAGAGCATGAACCTGATCCTGGGGCTGACACTCAAGCGCAGCGCCAAGCTCAGCGACCCGTTGTTGTCGCAACGGGCCCAGCACTTCTGGGAGCTGTCCTTGCACGCGGCCGAGTATTCCAGGGTGCTGGCGCGGATGCTCGAGCTGGACCAGGAGCGCTGCTACTGCGCCGGTTTGCTGCACTGCCTGGGAGATCTGGCGTTGCTGCGCTGTCTGCAGGAATGGCGCTTGTCTGGCGGCGAGCTGGATGAGGACGGTATCGAGTTGTCGCTCAATGAATTCGGCGCGGCTTTCGGGTCGGCGTTGCGCACCCGCTGGCGCTTGCCGCTGGAGCTGCGTGAGCTGATTGCGGCGATCTACCAGCTGGGTGGCGGGGTGTATTCGCGTGAAGCGCTGGTGATGAACCTGGCCGGGCAACTGGCGCGCCTGCCTGCTGATCAGGGACTGGAGGCGTTGGCTGAGAGCCGGACGGCGCGGCTGCTCAAGGTGGGGATGGCGGAGTTGAGCAGGCTGCGTAAGGTTTGAGCTGGCATCGCGGGGAAAGCCCGCTCCCACCGGGGGCCGCTGTGAGAGCGGGCTTGCCCCGCGATCAGCCGATCACAATCTGATTCTTGCCCTGGCGCTTGGCCTGGTACATCGCCGCATCCGCTCGGGCAAACAGGCTGTCCAGCGCCTCATCCGCCGCGCTGATACCGGTCAGCCCCTGGCTCACCGTCACCCCGAATGTCTGGTCTTCATGGCAAAACTCCAGACGCTGAATTTCCCGCTGCAGGCGCTCGGCAATCTGCTGGGCGATCTGCGGCGTACAGCCAGGGAATACCGCCGCAAACTCCTCACCGCCAATCCGTCCGAACAGATCGCCACGGCGCAGCACGGCTTTGCCCAGGTCGGCGATGCGCTGCAGCACGTAGTCGCCTTGCTGGTGACCGTAGGTATCGTTGATCAGTTTGAAGTCATCGATGTCCAGCAGTAAAAAGGCAAACGGCGTTTGCTCCAGGCGCGCGCTTTCGAAGGCCTGTTGGGCGCAGTCGAAGAAGTGCCGACGGTTGCTGCTCTGGGTCAACCCATCCGTGGTGGCCATACGCTGCAGCTCGCCTTCGAGCAGTTTTTTTTCGGTGATGTCTTCAGCCATGCCAACGATGATCAAGCGATGGTCGTTATCGCTCTGCTGGTTGATGAAGCACTTGTCGCTGAGCCAGCGCACGCGCCCCTCGGCGTCGATGATGCGGTACTCGCGATCTTCCACCGCGCCTTTGACCAGGACCTCGGCCAGGCTGCGTTCGGCGTAGTCCAGGTCGTCGGGGTAGATGCTGTCGCGCCATTGGTTGAAGTCGGCCAGCAGCAGTTCCGCCGGGCGGCCAAAGATGCGCTCGTAGGCGGGGCTGACATAGAGCACCTGACGCGATTTCCAGTCGAATGCCCAGAGCACGGCATTGACGCTATCGAGCAGCGAGCTGAACAGCTGTTCACGCTCGCTCAGGCGCGCTACTTCGCCTTGGGCATGCATAAGCGCCAGAAGGGTCTGGGCGGCTGCAGGGGGCTCACTGTGGGGTGGGGACAACGGTTTCTTAGTGACCATTTGCGCGGAACTTCTCACACAGAGGCGGGCGGCCATGACCCGGCCCGCCACGCGGGCGTTATGCCTGTCAGAGTGAGAATAGGCGGTGAAGTTCCGGACAGCGCGCCCGGCGAAGGGCGCGCCGATCAACGGCGTCAGCTCAGAGCCGGACGCAGCGAGTAGGTTTTCAGCTGAGCGGCGAAATCGCGCAGGGACTGGATACCGCTGGCTTCGGCCTCGTGTACCCAGTCTTTCATGGCGGCCAGCATGTCGTGTCCGTTGGAGCTGGTACGCAGCCAGATTTGCTGCAGGGCCAGGCGCTTCTCATAGATGGTCTTGAGTGCCTGGCTGTGTTCGAGCATGGTCTGGATGCGCAGGTGATGGCGGTCTTCCAGCAGGCTGGTCTCGCGCGACAACAGGCGCTTGGCGCGGCGGAACTGATGGCGTACCGAGTCATCGACCCGTGCCAGTTCCTGTTTGACCAGCGGCGCGATCACCAGCTTGCGGTACTGGGCCATGATCTGGAAGCGGTTGTTGAGGATCGCCATGGCGGTGTCCATGTCCAGCTGGCCCTTGCCTTCGACCCGATGGGCAATCGGCGCGACGCGCTGCACCTTGGCCAGGCGCAGGAAGCAGAACAGCTTGATCCACGCCCAGCCCATGTCGAACTCCCAGCGCTTGACCGACAGCTTGGCCGAGTTGGGGTAGGTGTGGTGGTTGTTGTGCAGCTCTTCGCCGCCGACGATGATGCCCCAGGGCACGAGGTTGGTGGCAGCGTCGCGGCATTCGAAGTTGCGATAGCCCACGGCGTGGCCAAGGCCATTGATGACGCCGGCGGCCCAGAATGGAATCCACATCATCTGCACGGCCCAGATGGTGATGCCGATGGTGCCGAACAGCAGCAGGTCGATCACCGCCATCAGGGCAATGCCGCCCATTTTGTAGCGCGAGTAGAGGTTGCGCTCGATCCAGTCTTCTGGGCAGTTCTTGCCGTAGATCCGCAGGGTTTCCGGGTTTTGCGCCTCTTCGCGGTACAACTCGGCACCTTTGCGCAGGACGGTGGACAGCCCCAGGATTACCGGGCTGTGCGGATCGTCGACGGTCTCGCATTTGGCGTGGTGCTTGCGGTGGATGGCCGTCCACTCGCGGGTGTTCTGCGCCGTGGTCAACCACAGCCAGAAACGGAAAAAGTGCTTGAGCCCGGCGTTCAGTTCCAGCGAGCGGTGGGCTGAATAGCGGTGCAGGTAAACGGTGACACTGACGATGGTCACATGGGTCATGACCAGCGTAACTGCCAGCAGTTGCCAGGCCGACAAGTTGAGCAAACCTTGGTACCACATAGGCGATAGGGCCCTCTAGAACATAAGGAACAGCGGGAAGCATTATCGCTGCACGGGCGAATAAAACCAGTCGGCCTTTTAGATAGGAGGTCACGGGATGTTTCTACCCTATAATCCTCGGATATTTTCTGTGGGCTTGTCAGGACCTTATGTCTGCTTCCATTCGAGACGCCATGCGCATGGCTGCGCTCTATCTGGTGTTGTCTGTGCTGTGGCTGGCACTGTCTGATCAATTATTGAGCAGTCTTTTCGATAATCCGCAGCAACTGGCGCGTTGGCAACTGCTCAGTGCCCACGTGTGGGTGCTGTGCAGCGCGCTGCTGATTTTCTCTTCCCGGGCCCGCTTGCTCAATTTCATTGGCGTAGGCGCGCGCCTGCGCCGTGAGGACCGCGAGCGCTTGCGCATGGCTGCGGCAGTGTTCGACAGCACCCTGGAAGGCGTGCTGGTCACCGACCATGACGGCGTGATCGTGCATGTGAACCGGGCGTTCATGCGTATCACCGGCTACGAAAAGGATGAAGTCATCGGCCAACGGCCGAGCAAGTTCAAGTCTGGACGCCATGGCCCCGAGTTTTACCAGCAGATCTACGCCACCCTGGCGGAAAAGGGCGAGTGGAGCGGTGAGATCTGGAACCGGCGCAAAAGCGGCGAGGTGTACCCGCAGTGGCAGACCATCTGCTCGATCCGCGATGACAGCGGCGAGCTGAGTCACTACGTGGCGGTGTTCAGTGATATCAGCGCGATCAAGCACTCCGAGCGTGAACTGGCTTACCTGGCCCATCATGATCCGCTCACCGATCTGCCCAATCGCATGCTGTTCAATGACCGTGCCGAGCAGGCCCTGGCTGCCGCTCAAGCCAACAAGCGCGGATGTGCCCTGCTGTTGCTGGACCTCGACCATTTCCAGAGCATCAACGACGGGCTTGGGCACAATGTTGGTGACCAACTGCTGAAAATGGTCGGTGAGCGACTCAAGGTGTTGCTCGGCAGTGGCGTCACCTTGGCGCGTCTGGGTGGTGACGAGTTCGCCGTGCTGACCGAACAAACTCCACAAGTCGGCCAGGCCGCAGCGCTGGCGCAGAACATTATCGATGTGATGAAGCAACCCTTCGAACTCGATAATCAGCGGCTTTTTGTCAGCGCCAGTATTGGTATCAGCCTGTTCCCCAGTGATGCCCTGAGCGCCGAGCAACTGTTGCGCAACGCCGACTCGGCGTTGTTCAAGGCCAAGAGCAATGGCCGCGCCGGTTATGCCCTGTACACCGAAGAGCTGACCGCCCATGCCCAGCAGCGCGTCGAAACCGCTGGCGAGCTGCGCCGGGCGTTGGAGCAGGAAGAGCTGCGGGTTTACTACCAACCGGTTCACGACCTGAGCAGCGGCGCCATGATCGGCGTCGAGGCCCTAGTGCGCTGGCAGCACCCCCAACGCGGATTGGTGCCGCCGGGTGAGTTCATCCCCATTGCCGAACGTACCGGATTGATTGCCGATATCGACGCCTGGGTGTTGCGTCAGGCCTGTTCGCAGATGGTGCAGTGGCAGGCCAGCGGGCGGCCGTTGGCATTTGTGGCGGTGAATATTTCCAGTCGCCTGTTTGGCCACCGCGACCTCTACCAGCAGGTTGCCAAGGTGCTGCATGAAACCGGCCTGGCCCCGGCCATGCTGGAACTGGAAGTCACCGAAAGCGCGGTGATGGAAGACCACGAAGTTGCGCTGGAACAGCTCCATCGCCTGCGTGAACTGGGGCTGCGCCTGGCTATAGATGACTTCGGCACCGGGTACTCGTCGCTGTTGCGTCTAAAGCGCCTGCCGGTGCAGAAACTCAAGATCGACCAGGGCTTTGTCGCAGGCTTGCCGTGCGATGAAGACGATGCGGCGATTGTCCGGGTGATCATCGCCCTGGCCAAAAGCATGGGCATGCAGGTACTTGCCGAAGGTATCGAGCAGGCCGAGCAAGCGCAGTTTTTGCTCGAGCATGAGTGCCAGCTGGTGCGGGGGTACTATTTTGGCCGGCCGGTTCCGGTGCAGCAATTGCGCTGGGCCTGAGAGCCTGATCGCGGGGCAAGCCCGCTCCCACAGCCCACTGTGGGAGCGGGCTTGCCCCGCGATTATTTTGGTTATATAAAAATTCTTAAATAGTATTTTTAAGAATATTCAGCGCCCCCTAAGATTGCCCTCAAGCCAGGCGCAGTCGCTCCCCTTCGCGTAACTGCACGGCACCCCTTATTCACAGGAGCACGAGCATGAGCGCATCTCTGCGTAGCGTTGACGGTCAGGACGAAGCCACCATTCTGCGCGAAATCCAGAGCGCCCTGCGCGACCTGCGGTTTGGTGCGGTGGAAATCACCGTGCACAACGCCCAGGTCGTCCAGATCGAACGCAAGGAAAAGTTCCGTCTGCAGAACCCCGCCCACAAGCCGAGCTGATTGCCTGTGGGAGCGGGCATGCCCCGCGATGAACACGCCACCTAATTAGAAAAATAGCCAATCGGGAGCTTCACCATGTCCATCCGCCGTTATGCCCTGGCTGCACTCGCCAGCGCCGTGTTTGCCGGTTCCGCCATCGCCAAGGACTACGAGCTGTTGAACGTATCCTACGATCCGACCCGCGAGCTGTACCAGCAGTACAACGCCGAGTTCATCAAGCACTGGCAGCAGGCGCACCCGGACGACAAAGTGAAGATCCAGCAGTCTCATGGTGGTTCGGGCAAGCAGGCCCGGGCAGTTATCGACGGCCTGCGCGCCGACGTGGTGACCCTGGCCCTGGCCGGCGACATCGACGAAGTCGCCAAGCTCGGCAAGACCCTGCCCGACACTTGGCAGACCCGTCTGCCGGACGCCAGCACCCCGTACACCTCGACCATCGTGTTCCTGGTGCGCAAGGGCAACCCTAAAGGCATCAAGGACTGGGGCGATCTGATCAAGAAGGACGTCTCGGTGATTACCCCGAACCCGAAAACCTCCGGTGGTGCGCGCTGGAACTTCCTCGCCGCCTGGGCCTACGGCCTGAAAGCCGGTGGCAGCGAAGCCAAGGCCCAGGAGTACGTGAAGGAGCTGTTCAAGCACGTACCGGTGCTGGATACCGGCGCCCGTGGCTCGACCATCACCTTCGTCAACAACGGTCAGGGTGACGTGTTGCTGGCCTGGGAAAACGAAGCCTTCCTGGCCCTCAAGGAAGACGGTGGCAACGACAAGTTCGAAATCGTCGTGCCGTCGCTGTCGATCCTCGCCGAGCCGCCAGTGGCGGTGGTCGACAAGAATGCCGAGAAGAAAGGCAACGAAGCGATCGCCAAGGCCTACCTGGAATACCTGTACAGCCCGGCCGGGCAGAAGATTGCCGCCGATAACTTCTACCGCCCACGAGACGCGAAAGTTGCCGCCGATTACGCCAAGCAGTTCCCGAAACTGGACCTGGTGACTATCGACAAAGACTTCGGCGGCTGGAAAACTGCCCAACCCAAGTTCTTCAACGATGGTGGTGTGTTCGACCAGATCTACACGGCGCAGTAATTGCGGGCCGTCAGGATAATCGCCGTTCAGTAGCCAGCATGGGCCCGGGATTTGTCCCGGGCTTCGTGCGTTCAACCAGGGACCTTTATGTCACGTCGTATCTCCCCCGTCATACCCGGCTTCGGGCTGACGCTGGGCTACACCTTGGTGTACCTCAGTCTGATTGTGCTCATACCGCTGGCGGCCATGTTCGTGCATGCCGCTCAGCTCACCTGGGAGCAGTTCTGGGCCATCATCAGTGCGCCGCGCGTCATCGCCGCACTCAAGTTGAGCTTCGGGACTGCCCTCTGCGCCGCCATCATCAACGGCATTATCGGCACCTTGCTGGCCTGGGTGCTGGTGCGTTACACCTTCCCGGGGCGCAAGATCATCGAGGCGATGATCGACCTGCCGTTCGCCCTGCCCACCGCCGTCGCCGGTATCGCCCTGACGGCGCTGTATGCGCCAGCGGGCCTGGTTGGCCAGTTCGCGACCGACCTGGGTTTCAAGATTGCCTACACGCCGTTGGGCATCACCCTGGCGCTGACCTTCGTGACCTTGCCGTTCGTGGTGCGTACCGTACAACCGGTGTTGGCCGACATCCCCCGCGAAGTCGAAGAAGCCGCAGCCTGCCTGGGCGCCAAGCCCCTGCAGGTGTTCCGCTATGTGCTGGTACCGGCGCTGCTGCCGGCCTGGTTGACCGGCTTTGCCCTGGCGTTTGCCCGTGGTGTCGGTGAGTACGGTTCGGTGATTTTCATCGCCGGCAACATGCCGATGAAAACCGAGATCCTGCCGCTGCTGATCATGGTCAAGCTCGACCAGTATGACTACACCGGCGCCACTGCCATCGGCGTGTTGATGCTGGTGGTTTCCTTCGTCCTGTTGCTGCTGATCAACTTGCTGCAGCGGCGCATCGAAACCCCTTGAAGGAGGCCACGTCCATGTCTGCATCTACCCTTGGCGCGGCCGCTTCGGCCAACGCCGCACGCCGCGGCAGCTCCACCTCACGGCGGATCCTGATCAGTCTCGGCTGGTTGATTTTCGCCCTGTTCCTGTTGCTGCCACTGGTTATCGTGGTGTCTCAAGGCCTGAAAATGGGCCTGGGAACATTCTTTGAAGCGATCTTCGAGCCTGACGCCTTGTCGGCCCTGAAGCTGACCTTGATTGCCGTGGCCATTTCGGTGCCGCTGAACCTGGTGTTTGGCGTCAGCGCCGCCTGGTGCGTGAGCAAGTACAACTTCCGCGGCAAGAGCATCCTGGTGACGCTGATCGACCTGCCGTTCTCGGTTTCGCCGGTGATCGCCGGTCTGGTCTATGTCCTGATGTTTGGCGCCCAGGGCCTGTTCGGGCCGTGGTTGCAGGATCACGACATCCAGATCGTCTTCGCCTTGCCGGGCATAGTCCTGGCGACCATCTTCGTCACCGTGCCTTTCGTGGCCCGTGAACTGATCCCGCTGATGCAGGAGCAGGGCACCCAGGAAGAAGAGGCCGCGCGCCTGCTGGGGGCTAACGGTTGGCAGATGTTCTGGCATGTCACCCTGCCCAACATCAAATGGGGCCTGATTTACGGCGTGGTGCTGTGTACCGCGCGGGCGATGGGTGAGTTCGGTGCGGTGTCGGTGGTCTCCGGGCACATTCGCGGGGTGACCAACACCTTGCCGCTGCATGTCGAGATCCTCTACAACGAATACAACCACGTCGCAGCCTTCAGCGTGGCCAGCCTGTTGCTGATCCTGGCGCTCTTCATCCTGCTGCTCAAGCAGTGGAGCGAGAACCGTATTAACCGCCTGCGCCATAGCGCAGCGGAGGAATAATTCATGTCGATCGAAGTTCGTAACGTCAGCAAGCGCTTCAACGCTTTCCAGGCTCTGGACAGCATCAACCTGGATATCCACAGCGGTGAGCTGGTGGCGCTGCTCGGTCCGTCCGGCTGCGGCAAAACTACCCTGCTGCGGATTATTGCCGGGCTGGAAACTCCCGACCAGGGCAATATCGTTTTCCACGGTGAGGATGTGTCCGGGCACGACGTGCGTGATCGCAACGTCGGTTTCGTGTTCCAGCACTATGCCCTGTTCCGTCATATGAGCGTGTTCGACAACGTTGCCTTCGGCCTGCGCATGAAGCCCAAGGGCGAGCGGCCGAGCGAAAGCAAGATTGCCGAGAAGGTCCATGAGCTGCTGAACATGGTCCAGCTCGACTGGCTCAGCGACCGTTATCCGGAGCAGCTGTCCGGTGGCCAGCGCCAGCGTATTGCCCTGGCCCGCGCCCTGGCGGTGGAGCCCAAGGTGCTGCTGCTCGACGAGCCTTTCGGCGCCCTCGATGCCAAGGTGCGTAAAGAACTGCGCCGCTGGCTGGCGCGCCTGCACGAAGACATCAACCTGACCTCGGTGTTCGTGACCCACGACCAGGAAGAAGCGATGGAAGTCGCCGACCGCATCGTGGTCATGAACAAGGGCGTGATCGAGCAGATCGGCTCACCGGGCGAGGTGTACGAGAACCCGGCCAGTGATTTCGTTTACCACTTCCTCGGTGACTCCAACCGCCTGCACCTGAGCGAAGGTCACCACGTGCTGTTCCGCCCGCATGAAGTGTCGCTGTCGCGCCACGAGGTCGAGGGGCACCATGCAGCCGAAGTGCGGGACATTCGTCCGCTGGGCGCGACCACCCGGGTGACCTTGAAGGTCGAAGGGCAGAGCGAGCTGATCGAAGCTGAAGTGGTCAAGGATCATGACAGCCTGACCGGCCTGGCCCGTGGCGAAACCCTGTTCTTCAAACCCAAGGTCTGGCAGAAAGTCGCCAACATCTGAGTCTGCCTAAATCGCGGGGCAAACCCGCTCCCACAGGGTCAGTTCAACTCCCTGTGGGAGCAGGCTTGCCCCGCGATTGCATTTCCCCTCTCCCCACCCTGCATATGCATTTTTCTCATAAAAAGTATCGGGCAAAGGCATTTGCCCTAGCTCGGGCGCACTCCTTATAAAGGCTATCTCTTATTCGATAAATATATTTCAACTAATAAATATATAGCCATCAGGAATATAAGTTCCTGGCCAGGAGCCCGCCCATGAGCCCGACCCTTCGCCTTGCCCCCCTTTCTTCACGGCGGCTCCAACGCCTGCCCCTGGCCCTGTTGCTGGCCGGTAGCGCGCACTGCTTGCCGGCGCACGCCGATGAGCCGCAACAGGCTGCGGTAAAGGCCAGCGACAGCCAGCTCAAGACCGTCACCGTCACTGCTCGCCGCCGCGAGGAAAGCGCCCAGGACGTGCCTACCCCGATGAGCGTGCTCGATGGCCAGGCCCTGGAAAGCCAGCGCATCTACCGCATCCAGGATCTGCAGCAACTGGTGCCGAGCGTCAACGTTGCCTATATGCACGCCCGCCAGTCCAGCGTGTCGATCCGCGGCCTGGGCAACAACCCCGCCAGCGATGGTCTGGAAGGCAGCGTTGGCTTGTATCTGGACAACGTTTACCTCGGCCGTCCGGGCATGGCGGTATTCGATCTGATGGACATCGAGCAACTGGAGGTGCTGCGCGGCCCACAAGGCACCTTGTTCGGCAAGAACACCACCGCCGGGGTGATCAACATCAGCACGCGGGCGCCGAGCTTTACCCCGGAGCGCAGCATCGAAACCTCGGTGGGCGAGGATGGCTACTTCCAGACCAAGGGCACCTTGTCCGGACCTCTGAGCGAAACCCTGGCCGGGCGTATTTCGGCTTACCGTACCCGCAGCGACGGCGACATCAAGAACGAGTACGACGGTCACACCCTCAATGGTGGTTCGCGCCAGGGCTTTCGCGGCCAGTTGCTGTACAAGCCCAGCGAGCAGTTCAACCTGCGCTGGATCGGTGATTACAACGAAGAGGATTCCAGCGCCGGTACCCGTCTGCTGTACAGCACCGGGCCGACCATCAACGGCGTCAACCGCTATGAAGCCCGGGCCAGGGCCGCAGGCGCCACGCTGATCGATGGCAGCAAGCGCAAGGTCAACCTGGACAGCGACCAGCAAGTGACCGTGTTCCAGGGTGGCACCTCGCTGGAAGCCAACTGGACCCTGGATAACGATTTCACCCTGACTTCGGTCAGCTCTTACCGCTGGTGGGACTTCACCCCGCGCAACGATGAGGGCCTGAATGTGCCCGCCGCGTACAACTCCGGGGTTTCGGTACGCGACAAGCAGTACTCGCAGGAATTTCGCCTGGCGTCGCCCACCGGTGGCTTCTTCGACTATGTCGTGGGCGCCTACTACTTCGGCTCCGACCTGGATAACAAATCCTTCGTTTACTACGGACCCCAGGCGGATATCTGGAACGGCACCCCGGCGGGCGCCCTGGCCAATGTCACTACCCTTGGCAAGGGCCATATCAGTACCGACAGCTTTGCCCTGTTCGGCCAAGGCACCTGGCACCTGACCGAGCGCCTGGATTTTACGGCCGGTATTCGTGGCACCTATGAAGAGAAAAGCGCCTGGGTCGATCGTGCCGCCCCGGTCGGCGGAGCAGCTGTCACTGGTGCGGCCGCTGCGGTCCGGCAGGGAAGGGTGGGGGCCTATGACTCGGGCGATCTCAATCAGTACACCTTCAGCCCGTCAGGCCTGCTGAACCTGAGTTATCGCTTTACCGACGATCTGTTGGGGTACGCCACCTTGTCTCATGGCGAGAAGTCCGGCGGGGTCAACCTGACGGTGGCGACCGCGCCAGTGGCGGGTGCCGACTCGCTGTTGATCGGCACCGAGCGCGCCAACAACGCCGAGCTGGGCCTCAAGAGCACCCTCTGGGATCGCCGCCTGCAACTCAATGCCAACCTGTTCTGGACCGAGGTGCATGGCTACCAGACCAACGCCTACGACGAAGCCAACCGCGTGCAGTACCTGACCAACGCCGGCTCCGTGCGCTCCCGTGGGGTGGAGGTGGAAAGCACCCTGGTGCCGATTCGTGGCCTGACCTTGAACCTCAACGGCTCGTACAACGATGTTCGCTACCTCTCCTACAAGGATGCCCCGTGCGCCCCTGAAGTCGCCCTGCAGCCAGGAGCGCCCGCAGCCTGCGATCTGACCGGTCACCAGGTGGTCGGCGCCTCGAAGTGGATCGGTAACGCCAACGGCCAGTACCAGTGGGACCTGGACAACGGCCTGCAGCCTTACGTCACCGCCAGCTACGCATTCCGCTCCAAGGCGGTGGGTACGGTCGAGGACTCCGACTTTGCGCAGATCCCCAGCTACGCCGTGGTCAACTTTTCCACCGGCTTGCGCGGCGACCTGGGCCAGGGTCAGTGGGATGTCTCGCTGTGGCTGAAAAATGCCTTCGACAAGACCTACTACACCACCCTCTGGAGCGCTGCCAACGGTGGCTATGAAGGCCTGGCAGGTACGCCAAGAACCCTGGGTTTGACCGGTCGCTACGACTTTTGAGGCGGTTTTTCCATGCCTGCACTGAATACTTTTCATGCGTGGCAGGCATAGGCAAATCAGCAATTGGCCCGAGGCCTTGAACGGCGGGGTGTGGGGCCAAGTGCCGAGTTTCTATATGCGTTTTAAGTCTATTCATAACCTTAAAGATTACTTTAAGAAATAAGCAGTGCGCAGTGATGATCCACACAACGAAGGCAAATGAGCTGCCTTCGATGAAACGCACCGCGATCCCAGGAGTTGATCAATGGGTAATGTCCAGACCGCCGCCACCGCGCTTGATGTGCTTTGGCGCCAGACGCCGAGCGGCGAGCTGGTCGACCTCGGTCGGCCACACCGTATACCCCTGGGGTATCAGCGCCTGCAGCGCACCCCGAAAAGCGCCTTGGGCCGCCGGGAAAAAATCGTCCTGGGGATCTTCGCCCTGGCCCTGCATGGCGCCGTAGCGTACTGGATCAGCCAGGCACCGACGCCGGTGCTACCGGTAGTACCGCCGGAAATCCCGCCGATGACCATCGAGTTCTCGCAGCCTGCGCCGCCAGTGGTCCAGCCCCCGCCGCCGGCACCACCACCGGTCGTGGTTGAGCCACCGCCTCCGGTAGTCGATGAGCTGGCAGCCAAGCCGGCACCGAAACCGGTGCCCAAACCCAAGCCAAAGCCAGTGCCCAAGCCCGAACCCAAGCCGGCACCCAAGGCGGTCGAGCAACCGCCCGCGCCTCCTAAACCCGTTGCTGCGCCAAAACCGCCGGCGCCAGCACCGGTGACGCCCGCTTCGGCCAGCGCCGGGTACCTGAAGAACCCCGCGCCAGAGTATCCGGCACTGGCCCACAGGCGTGGTTGGGAAGGCACTGTGTTGCTGCGGGTGCAGGTGCTGGCCAGCGGCAAGCCAGGGGAGATTCAGTTGCAGAAAAGCAGCGGTCGCCAACAGCTCGACGATGCCGCCCTGGCGGCGGTCAAGCGCTGGAGTTTCGTTCCGTCCAAGCAGGGTGACGTGGCCCTGGATGGCTGGGTCAGCGTCCCCATCGAATTCAAGATCCACTAATTCGCGCTAATAGAGAGAGTATTGATCATGACGTTATTGGCATCCCCCCTCGAATCCATCGAAAGCGCGGTGATTTGGCTGCTGGTGGGCTTCTCTGTCATTACCTGGGGCCTGGCCCTGGTCAAAGGCGTGCAGTTCGTGCGGCTGAAAAACCAGGACAAGCGCTTTCACAAACACTTCTGGGCCGCCTCTAGTCTGGATGCCGCGGCAGAGCTGAGCGAAAGCCAGCCCGGCGCCGCCGCCCGTGTGGCTCAGGCCGGTTATGCCGCGATTGCCGTCGGCGAGCCCGGTCAGGCCAGCGACCTGAGCCAGGCCATCAACCATCAGGACCGCCTGGAGCGCGCCCTGCGTCAGCAGATCGTGCGTGAACGACGCTCGCTGGAAACCGGTCTGGCAGTGGTCGCCAGTATCGGCAGTACCTCGCCGTTCATCGGTCTGTTCGGTACCGTCTGGGGCATCATGGAAGCGCTCAAGGGCATCAGTGCTGCCGGTTCCGCCAGCCTGGAAACCGTGGCCGGCCCGATTGGTGCGGCACTGGTCGCCACCGGGGTGGGGATCGCCGTCGCGGTACCGGCGGTGCTGGTTTACAACTACTTCCTGCGTCGCCTGAAGCTGACCGCTGCCGACCTCGATGACTTTGCCCACGACTTCTACAGCCTGGCGCAGAAGAGTGCCTTCCGCGTCCTGGTGCACCCGACTGCCTACAAAGCGGCCGGCGGCACGCAGCAAAAAGTGAAGGAGGCTTCCTGATATGGCCTTCTCGACCCAGGACAGTGACGAAGTACTCAGCGAGATCAACGTAACCCCGCTGGTGGACGTAATGCTGGTGCTGCTGGTGGTGTTCATCGTCACCGCGCCACTGCTGACCAACGCCATCCCGATCAACCTGCCCAAGACCGAGGCCGTGGCCCCGGTGGAGCAGAAAGACCCGTTGGTGGTGAGCATCGATGGCGCTGGCAAGTTGTTCATCAACAAGGATGAGATCCAGCCTGACTTGCTGGAAACCAGCCTGCAGACCGCCAAGGCCAAGGACCCGGAAGTGCGCGTGCAACTGCAGGCGGACGACGGCGTGAATTATGGGGAAGTGGCACGTGCCATGGCCTCGATCGAACGTGCGGGGATTACCAAGCTGTCGGTGATCACCGCCCGCTGAGCAACACACCTCAGGCAAGTCTTCAGGGGCCATTCCTAGGCAGGGGGTGGTCCCTTTTTTTATTGTAGGAGCAACTGTCTGTCACCTGGTTAACTGTAGGAGCTGGCGATAGCCGGCGATGGGGCGCGTAGCGCCCCTGGCCCGGCTATCCCGGGCATCGCTAGCAACCACGGATTCAACCGCCTTCAAG
>NZ_JBMOWO010000147.1:0-58499 GCF_049310525.1 Pseudomonas sp. GZD-222 | reverse complement strand
GGGAGTGGGTTTGCCCGGTGATTGTTTTCTGTCTGAAACACCGCATCGCGGGGCAAGCCCGCTCCCACCGGTTGTTATTTACCTTCCTCGATCTCTTTGCCACTGGCATCAATAGCCTTGGTCGACGGGTACTGGTAAGACGCATAACGCACCACCAGAATCGCGAACGCCAGCAACAGAATGCCACCACACACATACAGCAAGCCGACATCCGGCGCCTTGTGGTGCGAGACGTCGCCGATCAGCAGACGCGTCAGTGCGGTGATCGCCACATAGAGCAGGAAACGGATCGGCATGTGGTTGGTCTTGAAGTAGATCCCCACCATCGCTCCGAGCTCGAGGTAGATGAACAACAGCAGAATGTCATCGACGCTGATACCACCCTTGCTGAGCATATCGATGAAGGTCGCCACCGCCGCATAGGCAGTGATCGCACCAATACCGAACAGGGCCAGGTAATGAAATGCTTCGACGCAGAGGTTGCCCAGCGAGTCGGCCGAGCCATGCAGGCCTTTGCGCAGTTTGTCTGCCCATTTGATGTTCACGATTGCGGTTTCCTTGATACGGCTGGAAGGATGATGCGCCACGCGCATGACGCTTTTTCTGCATGCAGTAAAAAGGCCAGGCGCCCTGTTTGAGAAGGCGACCAAACGCCGCAAGGCACAGCCATCACTGGCTGTGCCTTGGGTTTTCAACCGTAGGGTGGAAAACCGCGTTATTCGAGCGCCGAGGCCGGGCCGAAGAACTCGTAGCGGCTCTGTTTCTCAGGTACGCCAAGGCCCTTGAGGTGACCCTTGATGGTCGCCATGAAGCCTTTCGGGCCAAGGAAATAGGCGTCCAGGTCACGGTCCTGCGGCAGCCACTCGTTGAGCTGCTCGGCCGTCAGCAGGCCAACGGCATCGGCAGGCTCACTGACCCCATCGTCTTCGGCATAGCAGTAGAAGCGCTTGATCTGCGGATGACGTGCTGCCAGCCCGTCGACCCAATCGCGGAACGCATGCACCGCACCGTTGCGCGCACAGTGGATGAAGTGCACCAGACGACCGCTTTCCAGCGCCGCTTCGAGCATCGGCAAGGTCGGGGTGATGCCGACGCCGCCGCTGATCAGTACCAATGGCTTGCTGCTGGTGCTCAAAGTGAACTCGCCCGATGGCGGGAACAGCTTGATGGTGTCGCCCACGGCCAGTTGCTCGTGCAGGTAGTTGGAGACCTTGCCACCCGCCTCACGCTTGACGCTGATGCGGTACTGACCGGCATCACTCAGGGCCGACAGCGAATAGTTGCGACGCTGCTCGACACCGTCGATGAACAGTTGCAGACCGATGTACTGGCCCGGTTCAGCGCTGAGAATTGCACCGCCATCGACCGGGGCGAAGTAGAAGGAGACGATCTCGCTGCTTTCTTCAACGCGCTGCACCAGTTTGAAGTCCCGCGCACCACGCCAGCCACCCGGAGCGGCGGCTTTCTGGGCATAGATATCGGCCTCGGCACCGATGAGGATATCGGCCAGTTGCTGGTAGGCAGCGCCCCAGGCGGCAATCACTTCAGGGGTGGCGATTTCTTTACCGAGCACTTCTTCGATGGCACGCAGCAGACAGCTACCGACGATCGGGTAATGCTCCGGAAGGATCTGCAAGGCCACATGCTTGTTGATGATCTGGCCGACCAGGCCACCGAGCTGTTCGAGCTGGTCGATATGGCGGGCGTACATCAATACGCCGTTGGCCAAGGCGCGTGGTTGATCGCCGCTGGCCTGGTGCGCCTGGTTGAACAGTGGTCGCACCTCTGGGTATTCGCTGAGCATCAGCTTGTAGAAGTGAGTGGTCAGCGCTTCACCGCCGCTTTCCAGCAGGGGAACAGTGGCTTTGACGATTGCACGATCCTGGGCATTAAGCATGGATGACTCCTGAGCCGATGGCTTCTTGATGATTGCCTTTGACTATTCAGTTTCCGTGCCAACTTTTTAATCCTTTAAAATCAATAACTTAAAAATCAAAGAGTCATTAAGACAACAAACAAGTTATAGTCATTAAGACCAACAGGAGTCTTTATGACCGCAAAATCCCTGCTCACCGCCCTGCTGCCACTGGTCAGCGACCTGGCCCGCGACCTGCCCGAACGCGAACGCTACCGGCGTCTGCTCGAAGCCATGCGCAGCCTGCTGCCTTGCGACGCTGCCGCATTGCTGCGCCTGGACGGCGACTGGCTGGTGCCGCTGGCGGTCGATGGATTGAGCACCGACACCCTTGGACGGCGCTTCAAGGTCAACGAACACCCGCGCTTCGAGGCCATCCTCAGCCATAGCGCACCGACCCGCTTTGCCAGCGACAGCGAGCTGCCCGACCCTTACGACGGTCTGGTCGAAGGCCTGCACCAGCAACTGGAGGTGCATGACTGCATGGGCTGTCCGCTGTACGTCGACGAGCAGCCCTGGGGCCTGATCACCCTCGATGCCCTCGACCCGGAGCAGTTCCAGCAGGTCGAACTGGATGCCCTGCAAGCCTTTGCCAGCCTGGCGGAAGCCACGGTCAATGTCGCCGAGCGCATTGAGCGCCTGGCGCTGCGTGTCGAAGATGAACACGAACGCGCCGAGGTCTATCGCCAGGCCAGCGGCCAGCAACACAAGGAACTGATCGGTCAGAGTAAAGCGCACAAGCGTCTGCTCGAGGAGATTCAACTGGTAGGCAGCAGTGACCTGACTGTGCTGATCACCGGCGAAACCGGTGTCGGCAAAGAGCTGGTCGCCCAGGCCATCCACCAGGCCTCGGGCCGCGCCGGCAAACCGATGATCAGCCTCAACTGCGCAGCCTTGCCCGACACCCTGGTAGAAAGCGAACTGTTCGGCCATGTGCGCGGCGCCTTTACCGGTGCCGTCGATGAACGGCGCGGCAAGTTCGAACTGGCCAACGGCGGCACGCTGTTTCTCGACGAAGTCGGTGAACTGTCGTTGACCGTACAGGCCAAGCTGCTGCGCGTGCTGCAGAGCGGGCAGTTGCAGCGCCTGGGGTCGGACCAGGAACACCGCGTCGACGTGCGCCTGATCGCCGCCACCAACCGCGACCTCGCCGACGAAGTGCGTACCGGACGCTACCGCGCCGACTTCTATCACCGCCTCAGTGTCTACCCGTTGCTGGTGCCGCCGTTGCGCGAACGCGGGCGCGATGTGTTGCTGCTCAGCGGCTACTTTCTTGAGCACAACCGCTCGCGCATGGGCCTGGGCAGCCTGCGCCTGAGCGCCGAAGCCCAGGCCGCCCTGCTGGCCTACGACTGGCCGGGCAACGTACGTGAACTGGAGCACCTGATCGGTCGTTCGGCGCTCAAAGCCCTGGGCCAGCACCGTCAGCGCCCGAAGATCCTGACCCTGGATGCTCATGACCTGGACCTCAAACCCGTCGAAGCGCTGCCCACTCAGGGCCAGGCAGCCCAAGCGCCTGATGCGCCGCTGCCGGTCGGCGACCTGCGCAACGCCCTCGATGACTACCAGCGCCTGCTGATTCAGGCCTGTCTTGAACGCCATCAGCACAACTGGGCCAGCAGCGCCCGTGAACTTGGCCTGGATCGGGCCAATCTCGGTCGCCTGGCCAAGCGCCTGGGTCTACGCTGATTCGAGCAAGTGATTAAAGCCAGGAGCTGTCGGGTCGATAACCCGGCATCTCCCCCATTCACTCTGTCCTGAAGGTGCCTATGGCCTCGCAAAATGCCCGCGCGGACTCGCTGTCGCTGCTGCTGTTCACCCTGCGCAGCGGCAAGCTGATGGCGATCAACCTGCTCAAGGTCAGTGAAATCATTCCCTGCCCGGCACTGACCAAGCTGCCGGAGTCGCACCCCCACGTCAAAGGCGTGGCTACCCTGCGCGGCAATTCACTGTCGGTGATCGACCTGTCCCGCGCCATTGGCGAACGGCCACTGGAAGATCCCCAGGGCGGCTGCCTGATCGTCACCGATATCAGCCGCTCCAAACAGGGCCTGCATGTGCAGGCGGTGAGCAAGATCGTCCATTGCCTGACCACCGACATCAAGCCACCGCCCTATGGTTCCGGCAGCAAGTCGTTCATCACCGGGGTAACCCGGGTCGACAATACCCTGGTGCAGGTGCTGGACATCGAGAAGGTCATCCATGGCATTGCCCCGCCGCCCCATGAAGTGATCTCCAGCGAGTTGAGCGCCGATGACGCCGCGGTGCTTGCCGCCACCAATATCCTGGTGGTCGACGACAGCCTGGTGGCCTTGCAGCAATCGGTGCACACCCTGCGCGGGCTGGGTATCGAATGCCATACCGCACGTAGCGCCAAGGACGCGATCAACACCTTGCTGGAGCTGCAAGGCACCGAGCAGGAGATCAACGTGGTGGTCTCGGACATCGAAATGTCCGAGATGGACGGCTATGCCTTTACCCGCACCCTGCGCGAAACCCCGGACTTCAAGCACCTCTATGTACTGCTGCATACCTCGCTGGACAGCGCGATGAACAGCGAAAAAGCCCGGCTCGCCGGGGCCAATGCGGTGTTGACCAAGTTCTCCTCGCCGGAGCTGACCGACTGCCTGATCGTCGCCGCGCGGGCGGTAGCCTTCGAAGAAAGCTGACACACAACCGATGACCGCTGCGTTTGAAAGTGCCTGAACCTCAGGCACAATTGAGCCCATTGTCGATCGAGTACCTGTCATGAAAGCCTTTCTTTGCATTCTGCTCGGCTGCGCTGCCTTCACGACGCTCGCCCAGGCCTCCAGCGATCAGGCCTGGAAAGAACACTACAAACAGATGAACGAGCACTGCATTGCCGCCAGCACGCTGAAAAACGTCAAGGTCCTGGGCAAGCCCGCCGAGTTCGACGACCGCGTCGGCTACAGTGCACTGCTGCTCGAAGGACGCTACCCACAGAAGCACATGAACAACCGCAAAGGCACCGAGTTGTGCCTGTACGAACGGCAACGCAAGACCGCCTTCGTGACTGAATGGGCCCCCGCCACACCGTGAACAGCGTACCCACCCACGACATCCGCTTTGACTGCACCGGCTGCGGCAAGTGCTGCACTGGCCATCACGTCCCCCTGACCCTGAGCGAGGCCCGTCAGTGGACAGATTCCGGCGGCCAGGTCCTTGTCCTGATCGAAGCCTTTCTGGCCAATGGCCTGGGGTTGCCCGCCGAACAACGCGACCATGCGTTGCAGCGCTCCTGGCCTGTGGCCTGCGGCAGCACCGAAGCTCATGTGGCTATCACCTTCGCCGCGTTCAACCCTGAACGCTGCCGTAACCTGGATGGCGACGACCGCTGCACCATCTACGAAACCCGGCCACTGGTCTGCCGCATCTACCCGATGGAAATCAATCCGCACATCCCCTTGCGCCCCGAAGCCAAGGATTGCCCCAGCGAAGCCTGGCAAAGCGGCCCGCCGCTGATTCACGGCCAGCACCTGGTCGACCGGCGCCTGGCCGAACTGATTGAACGCTCACGACAGGCCGACCGCGACGACATCCGCGGCAAGGTCGCCATCTGCCAGGCACTCGGCATCGACACCAGCGCCCTGAAGGGTAATGGTTTCACCGCCTACCTGCCGCATACCCCGGCCCTTGCCCAGGCATTGCAACAAGTACCGGCAGAGGGCCCGATTGCATCCTGGACCCTGCATGTGCTCGACCCTCAGCTGAGCGAACAACTCCAGGCCTGCGGCGCCCGGATCTGCAGCGAAGCCGCCGAGCACTACAGTTTCATCGGTTTCTAATGGCAACGCCGCCAGAATTCGGCGGCCAGACGCCGCAGGTCCTCGGCCAGTGCAGCCACATCGCTGGCACTGAGGTGACTCTGCTGACCGACCTGCACCGTTGATTCGCTGGCCTGGCGAATGCTGATGATGTTGCGGTTGATGCTCTCACTGACCTGGCTTTGCTGTTCCACTGCAGCGGCAATCTGCACACTCATCTCGCTGATCTGGTTGACCCTCAGGCTGATGCCATCCAGCGCAGTGGCCGCGCGCCGTGCCTGATCGACACTGTGCCCGGCATGTTCGCTGCTCTGCTGCATCACCTGCACGGCATCGCGCGCGCCATTCTGCAAGGCACTGATCATGCGTTGAATCTCGTGGGTCGATTGTGCCGTGCGCTGGGCCAGGCCACGCACTTCATCGGCAACCACGGCAAAACCACGGCCCTGATCCCCCGCCCGGGCCGCCTCGATGGCGGCATTGAGCGCCAGCAGGTTGGTCTGCTCGGCAATCGCGCGGATCACCTCGACGACGCCGGTAATCTCACTGCTGTGACTCTGCAGGTTGTGGATAACCTCGGTGGCAGCATCCAGCGAGTTGGCCAGTTCCTGGATCGCGGCGCGGTTGAGGTCAACCAACTGGTGTCCGGCACGGGTTTCACCTTCAGCCTGATCGGCAGCCTGCGACGCTTGCTGGGCATTGTTGGCGACCTGGGCGACGCTGGCGGCCATCTGGTTGATCGCCGTGGCGATCTGATCGGCTTCACCCTGCTGCTCCAGGCTGCTGCTGTGACTGCTTTGCAGCGATTGCGCCAAGGACCCGGTATGCCCAGCCAGACGCCGCGAGGTATCGCCGATACGCCCGACCACCGCGCCAAGCTGGCCCTTGAGCATGCGCAGGGCAAAATCGATCTGGCCGATACCATCGCGGCGCCCGGTGTACAGCTGTTGGCTCAACGGGTTGTCGGCAATCGCCTGCGCTTCGCTGCACAAGCGTTGAAAAGGCTTGAGCAGGGCAACAATCACCAAGGCACTCAGGCCGCTTGCCAGCAACACCTCGAAGAAGCCTTGCCAGGGCAACACCGGCAACACCAGGCGGCTGAGCACCGATGCCAGCACACAGCCAAGGGTCACCCCCGCCCACAGTTGCCAGCCCAGTCCGAGCACCGGCAACCGCTGCCACCAGGACAGCCGACCGCTGCGCAGACGTGCATAACAGCGCTCGGCCGCTTCGATCTGTTCGACACTGGGCTTGGTGCGTACCGACTGGTACTCCACCGTCTGGCCCTTGCTGGCGATGGGTGAAACAAAGGCGCTGACCCAGTAATGATCGCCACTCTTGCAACGATTCTTCACCAGTCCCATCCACGAGCGGCCACTCTTGAGCGTCTGCCACATCTGCTCGAATGCCTGCGGCGGCATATCTGGATGCCGGACGATATGGTGTGCGCTGCCCATCAGTTCTTCACGGCTGAAACCGCTGATGTTGACGAAGTCGTCATTGGCGTAGGTGATTACGCTGGAGAGGTCTGTGGTGGAAAGGATATTGGCGCCATCGGGATAATCCACATTGCGACCGGTCACAGGCATATTGCTCTTCATCGGAGGCACTCGTTGTTGTTTGGGAGAATCGGCAGGGCGTACGACTCTAGTGAGAAATGGACCGGATTTATTGATCCAGCTCACAATAATTGGCAATTGGCCACTACCCTCCCCGCCAAGCTGTCAGCGCTGTCAGTTAGCCGTCACCCTGCTGACCTGATCGAGCCGCTATAAACTAGGCATCGCCCCGGGATTTCACCTATGCGCATTCAGCCCCGCTCCCTTGTCATCTGCGTCGCTCTGTTTGCCCTGGCCGGCGCAGCCTTTTGGCTGTTCGGTCGCCCGGGTACAGAAAAAGCCGCGCACAACCCGGCCATTCCGGTGCGTGTCGTTGCGGTCAAACAGCAAGACGTGCCGCGCTTTGTCAGCGGTATCGGTTCGGTACTGTCGCTGCACAGCGTGGTGATCCGTCCGCAGGTCGAAGGCGTGTTGACGCGCCTGCTGGTCAAGGAAGGTCAGTGGGTCAAGCAGGGTGACCTGCTGGCGACCATCGACGACCGCGCCATCCGCGCCAGCCTGGAACAGGCCAAGGCGCAGCTGGGGCAGAGCCAGGCGCAACTGCAGGTCGCCGGCGTGGATCTCAAGCGCTACAAACTGCTCAGTACCGATGATGGCGTGTCGCGGCAAACACTGGACCAGCAACAAGCCTTGTTCAATCAACTGCAAGCCACGGTGCTGGGCAACCAGGCGGCGATTGCCGCCGCCCAGGTGCAATTGTCCTATACCCGGATTCTCTCGCCGGTGACTGGCAGGGTCGGTATCCGCAATGTCGACGAGGGCAACTTCCTGCGTGTGGCCGATGCCCAGGGGCTGTTCAGCGTCACCCAGATCGACCCGATCGGCGTCGAATTCTCCTTGCCCCAAGCCATGCTGCCGACCTTGCAGGGGCTGCTCGACGCACATCCTGCAGCCGTTGTTCAGGCCTACCTGGAAGGTGACGGCGACAGCGGCGGCACCTTGCTGGCGGAAGGTCATCTGACCCTGATCGACAACCAGGTCGCTGCCAACACCGGGACCATCCGGGTCAAGGCCGAGTTCGCCAACCCCGACGCGCGCCTCTGGCCAGGCCAGCTGGTAACCCTGAAGCTGCAGACTGCACTGGAACAGAACGCGCTGGTGGTGCCACCGCAGGTGGTGCAGCGCGGCATCGACGGGCACTACGTTTACCGGCTGGTCGGCGACAAGGTCGAGAGCGTGCCGGTCAAGGTGCTGTATCAGGACAGTGCCCTGAACATCATTGCCGGCGTGCGCCGCGACGATAAGCTGGTCTCCGATGGTCAGTCCCGGCTCAAGCCCGGGGCCAGTGTCGAAGTGGCCGCAGAAAGCGCCACAGCGGAAGACGTGGCCACCGGCCAGGTGCAGCCATGAAAGCGCGTGGCTCGATCTCGGCCTGGTGCATCGACCGCCCGATCGCCACACTGTTGCTGACCTTTGCCCTGGTGCTGCTCGGGGTCATCGCCTTTCCGCGCCTGCCGATCGCGCCCTTGCCGGAGGCCGACTTCCCGACCATCCAGGTCACCGCACAACTGCCTGGCGCCAGCCCCGAAACCATGGCTTCTTCCGTGGCCACGCCGCTGGAGGTGCAGTTCAGCGCCATCCCCGGCATGACCCAGATGACCTCCAGCAGTGCCCTGGGTTCGACCAACCTGATCCTGCAGTTCACCCTGGAAAAAAGCATCGACACCGCCGCCCAGGAAGTCCAGGCCGCGATCAACACCGCCACCGCGCGCCTGCCCCAGGACATGCCCAGCCCGCCGACCTGGCGCAAGGTCAACCCGGCGGACAGCCCGGTGCTGATCCTCACCGTCAGCTCGGCGCAGATGCCCGCCAACGAACTGAGCGACTACGCCGAAACCCTGCTGGCCCGGCAATTGAGCCAGATCGACGGGGTCGGCCTGATCAACATCACCGGCCAGTTGCGCCCGGCGATTCGCGTCCAGGCGCAACCGGACAAACTCGCTGCCCTGGGATTGACCCTCGCCGATCTGCGCCAATCGATCCAGCAGACCAGCCTGAACCTGGCCAAAGGCGCGCTGTATGGCGACAACAGCGTCTCGACCCTGGCCACCAACGACCAGCTGTTTCACCCCGAGGAATATGCCGAGCTGATCGTCTCCTACCGTGACGGCGCGCCGGTGCACCTGAAGGATGTCGCCAAGGTCATCAACGGTGCCGAGAATGCCTACGTCAAAGCCTGGTCCGGCGAGCAGCAGGGCCTGAACCTGGTGGTGTTCCGCCAGCCCGGTGCCAACATCGTCGAAACCGTCGACGGCATCATGGAGGCGCTGCCCCGGCTTGCGCAGATGCTCCCGGCCGCCGTCGAGGTCTCGGTACTCAACGACCGCACGCAGACCATCCGCGCCTCACTGCACGAAGTGGAAATCACCCTGATGATCGCCGTGATCCTGGTGATCGGGGTGATGGCGCTGTTCCTGCGGCAATGGTCGGCGACCCTGATCGTCTCCAGCGTGCTCGGGGTGTCGCTGATCGCCAGCTTTGCCCTGATGTACCTGTTCGGCTTCAGCCTGAACAACCTGACCCTGGTGGCCATCGTCATTGCCGTGGGCTTCGTGGTCGATGACGCCATCGTCGTGGTGGAGAACATCCACCGTCACCTGGAAGCCGGCGACAGCAAGCGCGAAGCGGCGATCAAAGGCTCCGGGGAGATCGGTTTTACCGTGGTCTCGATCAGCTTTTCGCTGGTGGCGGCGTTTATCCCGTTGCTGTTCATGGGCGGTGTGGTCGGCCGTCTGTTCAAGGAGTTCGCCCTCACCGCGACCTCGACCATCCTGATTTCGGTGGTGGTCTCGCTCACCCTGGCACCGACCTTGTGCGCCCTGTTCATGGAGCGCCCCGAGCACAAGGACCAGCACAAGATCACCTTCGGCGAACGCCTGCTGGCCTGGTACGAGCGCGTACTGGTCAAAGCCCTGGCGCATCAGCGGCTGATGATGGGGATCTTTGGCGTTACTCTGGCACTGGCGGTGGTCGGCTACGTCGCCATTCCCAAGGGTTTCTTCCCGGTCCAGGACACCGGTTTCATCCTCGGCACCTCTGAAGGGGCTGCGGACATCTCCTACCCGGACATGATCAAAAAGCACCAGGCACTGGCCAAGGTCATCGAAGCCGACCCGGCAGTGCGCGCGTTCTCCCATGCGGTCGGGGTCACCGGCAGCAACCAGACCATTGCCAACGGCCGCTTCTGGATCGCCCTCAAAGACCGCGGCGAGCGCGATGTCTCGGCCAGCGAGTTCATTGATCGCCTGCGGCCGAAACTGGCCAAGGTGCCGGGTGTGGTCCTGTACCTGCGCGCCGGCCAGGACATCAACCTGAGCTCCGGCCCCAGCCGCAGCCAGTACCAGTACGTGCTCAAGAGCAACGACGGCGCGGCGCTGAACCTCTGGACCCAACGCCTGACCGAACGCCTGAAGGCCAACCCGGCGTTTCGCGACCTGTCCAACGACCTGCAACTGGGCGCCAGCGTCACCCGCATCGAGATCGACCGCCGCGCCGCGGCACGCTTCGGCCTGACCACCACCGACATCGACCAGGCACTCTATGACGCCTTCGGCCAGCGCCAGATCAGCGAGTTCCAGACCGAGACCAACCAGTACAAGGTGATCCTCGAACTCGACGCCCGCCAGCGTGGCAAGGCCGAAAGCCTGAACTATTTCTACCTGCGCTCACCGCTGACCGGCGAAATGGTGCCGCTGTCGGTGCTGGCCAAGGTCGCGCCACCGAGCACCGGGCCATTGTCGATCAGCCACGATGGCCTGTTCCCGGCCGCCAACCTGTCGTTCAACCTGGCCTCCGGTGTAGCCTTGGGCGATGCCGTGCAGATCCTCGAACGCACCCAGCGTGAACTGGGCATGCCCGATTCGATCATCGGTAACTTCCAGGGGGCGGCACAGGCCTTCCAGAGTTCGCTGTCGAGCCAGCCCTGGCTGATCCTCGCCGCGCTGGTGGCGGTGTACATCATCCTCGGCGTGCTCTACGAGAGTTTCGTCCATCCGCTGACCATCATTTCCACCCTGCCCTCCGCCGGGCTGGGTGCGTTGGCGCTGCTGTGGCTGTCGGGACAGGACTTCAGCATCATGGGCCTGATCGGCATCGTGCTGCTGATCGGTATCGTCAAGAAGAACGGCATCTTGCTCATCGACTTCGCCCTGGATGCCCAGCGCACCCTGGGCCTGAGCCCCGAACAGGCGATCCACCAGGCCTGCCTGACGCGTTTCCGGCCGATCATGATGACCACCCTCGCCGCCCTGCTCGGGGCCGTACCGCTGATGTTCGGCATGGGCGCCGGCGCCGAACTGCGCCAGCCGCTGGGCATTGCCGTGGTCGGCGGGTTGCTGGTCAGCCAGGCGCTGACACTGTTCACCACGCCAATCATATACTTGGCCCTGGAACGTCTGTTCCATCGGCGTCAGGCGCCACAAAGCGTGGCGCAGCCCAATGCCAGTTGAGAACCGATCATGCGTGTGCTGATTATCGAAGATGAAGAAAAGACCGCCGACTACCTGCACCGCGGCCTGACCGAGCAAGGTTTCACCGTCGACCTGGCCCGCGACGGCATCGACGGTCTGCACCTGGCCCTGGAAGGCGATTACGCGGTGATCGTCCTCGACGTCATGCTGCCCGGCCTGGACGGTTATGGCGTACTGCGCGCGCTGCGTGCGCGCAAACAGACGCCGGTGATAATGCTCACCGCCCGCGAGCGGGTCGAAGACCGTATTCATGGCCTGCGCGAGGGCGCCGACGATTACCTCGGCAAGCCGTTCTCGTTCCTCGAACTGGTCGCCCGCCTGCAGGCCCTGACCCGCCGCACCGGCAGTCACGAACCGGTGCAGATCCAGGTCGCCGACCTATGGGTCGACCTGATCAGCCGCAAGGCCAGCCGCGCCGGACAACGCCTGGACCTGACCGCCAAGGAGTTCTCGCTGCTCAGCGTGCTGGCCCGGCGCCAGGGTGAAATTCTCTCCAAGACTGCCATCGCCGAGCTGGTCTGGGATATCAATTTCGACAGCGACGCCAACGTCGTCGAAGTGGCGATCAAGCGCCTGCGCGCCAAGCTCGACGGCCCCTTCGAAACCAAGCTGCTGTACACCATCCGAGGCATGGGCTATGTTCTGGAAAACCGTGCCGACTAACTCCATTGCCCTGCGCCTGAGCGCGTTGTTCACCCTGGTCGCGCTGGGTGTGTTCCTGGTCATTGGCAGTGCCTTGTACAAGCAGGTCGACCGAAGCCTCGACCTGCTGCCCGCCGCAGAGCTGGAAGCGCGCTTCAGTGTGCTCGAGTCCTCGCTGACCCGCTACGACACCACCGAGCACTGGGCCAAGATCACCAACAAGCTCAACCTGCTCAGCGAAGAAGACCGCCGTATCCGCTTCTGGGTGGTCAGTGGCAACAGTACCTTTGAATACGGCCATCCCGACGCCAGTATCCGCACCTTCGCCTCGGGGCCGCTGGGCATGCGCGACCTGCACCTGAGCAACAGCCCCTACCCGTACAAAGTGCTGGTCAGTGAACTGCCAGAAATGGGCGCGCGTCCGCCGCTGCGCTTTCTGATCGCCATCGACACCGAAACCTTCTGGCAAACCCAGCACACCTTGCTGGTGGCGATTATCAGCCTGTCGGTGTTCGGCGTACTTCTGGCCTCATTGCTCGGTTACTGGGTCGCACGGGTCGGGCTCAAGCCGCTGGGCAAGCTCTCTGCCGAGGCGCAGAAACTGGCCCCACCGCGCCTCAGCGGTCGCCTGCAGCTGTCAGACCTGCCGCCCGAGGTCGCGCAGTTCGCCAGCGCCTTCAACTCCACACTGGAGCGTGTCGACCAGTCGTATACCCGTCTTGAAGCCTTCAATGCCGACGTCGCCCACGAGCTGCGCTCGCCGCTGACCAACCTGATCGGTCAGACCCAGGTGGCGCTGACCCGCGGGCGCAGTGCCGAGCATTACTTCGAGGTGCTGCAGTCGAACCTGGAAGAACTCGAGCGCTTGCGGACCATCATCAACGACATGCTGTTCCTCGCCAGTGCCGATCAGGGCAGCAAGGCCACGGCGCTGACCTGCAGCTCGCTGGCCGAAGAAGTGGCGGCGACCCTCGATTACCTGGACTACATCCTTGAAGACGCCCAGGTGCGGGTCGAGGTCAGTGGCGATGCCCAGGCGCACATTGAAAAGGCCCAGTTGCGGCGGGCGTTGATCAACCTGCTCAACAACGCCGTGCAGCACACTGCCGCCCAGCAGGTTATCCAAGTGCGTATCGAACAGGTGGACGGGCAGATCAGCATCGCGGTGAGCAATCCGGGGCCGGCGATTGAGCAAGAGCATTTGCCGATGCTGTTCGAGCGCTTCTATCGGGTCGATGCCGCGCGCACCAGCGGTGGGGGCAACCATGGCCTGGGGCTGGCCATCGTCAAGGCCATTGCCCTGATGCACGGTGGCAGCGTGTTCGTGCGCAGCCAGGCGGGGGCCAATACCTTCGGGATTCTGTTGCCGGCCTGAAGCCCATCGCGGGGCAAGCCCGCTCCCACAGTGGTGGACCGGTGGGAGCGGGCTTGCCCCGCGATTAACCTCGACTATTACCCTGGACGCAACAGTACTTCTCGAAAAAGTCACTGTTTCTTGCCGGTGTTTCCGACTAATTTAGTCGGACCTACTTAACACTTGCACCGCAAGAAGGCTGTTTCAAAATGTCCAACAGTATGGGTGTTGCCAGCGTATTCGTCCTGTCTTCCCTGTTATTGTCCCCCCTGGCCATGGCCGAGGAATCCCAGGCGTTCGTCGCTCGCAATGCCGAGCTGGCCGCCGTTCACGATCAGGCTCGCGAGGCCTTCGCCGCGCAGTCCGAGCAGTCGTCAAAGCCCGCAGAACAGACCGCTTCCAAGGTTTCTTCGAGTGACGCCGCCGAGAGCTGATCGCGATACCGTTTCGCCCTTCGACTCCTTGGGTGATCGCACAGGTGACTTGAACGCCGGTGCGGTTGTCTTTCAAAGCCGCTGATGATCAGCGGCTTTTTTTTCGTGTGTCGAAAAGTGCCAGCCTGCTGGCCCGTTTGTTCATAACAAGACCAAGTTTCGCACAATAAAAACTGCCTTACCTTCACCCCAAGGAGTACACCCCGGTGAACACTGCTTTGCGCTTCACACCCCTGTTCGTTGCACTGGCTGCAACGATCCCCTTCAACGCCCAGGCCGATGAGGAAAAGGCCGAAGGTTTCATCGAAGGGTCCAGCCTCAACGTGCATGCCCGCAACTACTACCTCAACCGCAATCAGCTGGATCGCGGTGTGCGTGACAACCGGGAATGGGGCCAGGGTTTTCTCGGCAAATTCGAATCGGGCTACACCCCGGGCACCGTTGGTTTCGGTCTGGACGTACACGGCATGCTCGGGCTGAAACTCGATGGCGGCGCCGGCACTTCCGGCACCAGCATCCTGCCGATCAACACCCAGGGCGATGGCGAGCCGGGCAAGGCTCACGATTCGTTCTCGACCGCCGGTGCGGCAGTCAAACTCAAGGCCTTCGACACCGAACTCAAGGCCGGCGACCTGTTTCTGACCAACCCGGTGATTGCCGGCGGTGAGTCGCGCATGCTGCCGCAGACCTTCCGTGGCGTCAGCCTGACCAACAACAGCGTCGAAGGGCTGATGCTCGAAGCTGGCCAGGCCAGCTTCACCAAGCCTTACAACCAGAGCGGCCACCGGCGCATCGACACCTACTACGGCGCCTTGCCCGATGATCGCGACAGCCGTCACCTGAACTGGGCCGGCATGGCCTGGAGCGGCGTGCCGAACCTGACCTCGAGCCTGTACGCCTCCGAGCTCAAGGACATCTGGAACCAGTACTACTTCGACCTCGACTACACCTGGCAGGTGAGCGAGCTGGTCAGCCTCAACCCGGGCCTGCACTACTACCACACCCAGGACACCGGCCAGGCGCTGCTCGGCAACATCGACAACAACACCTACAGCCTGCATTTCACTGTCAATGTCGGCTACAACAGCCTCACTGCGGTGTACCAACGGGTCAACGGCAACACCCCGTTCGACTACATCAACCAGGGCGACAGCATTTACCTGGACAACTCGCAGATCTACTCGGACTTCAACGGCCCCAACGAGCGTTCGTGGAAACTTAAATATGCCTACGATTTCACCGGCCAGGGCATTCCCGGGCTGACCTCGATCGTTTCCTACTCCCGCGGTGAACTGGACCTGACCAAGGTCGACCCCAACAGCGTCGGCTATGGCGAGCACTGGTACAACCCTGAAGGCAAGAACGCCCAACACTGGGAACGCGACATCGACGTGCAGTACGTGTTCCAGCAAGGCAGCCTCAAAGACCTCTCGGTTCTGCTGCGCTGGGCCAGCCACCGTGGCAGCCAGGGCTACTCGCAGATCGACAATGACGTCGATGAATACCGGGTAATTGTCGACTACCCGCTGAACATCTTCTGACCCCTCCTTGAGCAAGAGCTGGCGCTCTAGCCAGCTCTTTCCGTCGGCTCACTGCCAAAGTTCTTGTTCGACAATCCTGTGGCCCCTAGAATACCGCCGCCGCGTAACCACGCCGCGACTCTTCTGACGGTCTTCAGCTGCAGCGACCATGACTTTGCCCTCTCGATCCAAGCGATCTGCCCTGTACAAGTCTCATCCGGAGCTGATCCTGAACCTGGGCAGTTGCCTTGCGGTGCTCGCCATCGTCGCCATCGTCAGCTACCTGGTGATGCGTGAGCGCAGCAGCATCGAACAGAGCGCCGCGCGCTCGGCGAGCAACATCGTGCAGTTGATCGAAAGCGACATCGTGCGCAACGTCGAACTCTATGACTTATCCCTGCGCGGCCTGATCTGGGCGGTGAAGCAGCCGCAACTGCGTACGCTACCGGCCGATCTGCGCCAACAGGTACTCTTCAACCAGGCATTCACCACACCGGTACGCGGCGACATCCTCTGGCTCGACGCCTTGGGTAACGTGGTTGCCGACTCCACCAGCGTGGTCCCGCGCCAAGCCAACTTCGCCGACAGCAAGGTGTTCCAGAGCCACCGCCAGAACGCCCACTCAGGTTTGGTGATCAGCCCGCCCTTCAAGGCCCGCCTGGGCAACCTGGACTGGTGCATCAGTTTCAGCCGCCGTATCGACGGCCCCAACGGCGAATTCGCCGGAGTGGCTGCTGGCGCCCTGCGCCTGTCGTACTTCACCGATCTGTTCAAGCGCCTGGATATCGGCAACGACAGCAGCATCAACCTGATGAACACCGACGGCGTCCTGCTGGCACGGCAATCGAGCATTGCCGACGACACGCTGATCGGTGCCAACTTCGCTGACCGCCCAAACTTCAAGCGCCTGCTGGCCGATGGCAGCGGCAGTTTCACCGGATACTCCGGACGCTCCGGCAAACCCAAGCTGTATACCTTTGCGCGGGTAGCCGACCTGCCGCTACTCGTTGTGGTGGCGCGTTCGGCCGATGAGGTGTTCGAGTCCTGGCGGCGCACAGTGCTGCTGGTCAGCGTTGCCACCGGGGTACTGTGTGTCGGCATCCTCTGGCTGACCTTGCTGCTGGGCCGCGAGTTGCGCCGCCGCCATTGCGCCGAGCAAGACCTGGCGGAACTGGCGGCCACCGACAGCCTTACCGGCCTCGCCAACCGCCGTCAGCTCGACCAGGTGCTGCGTCGGGAATGGTCACGGGCCCAGCGCAATCACCGCCCGCTGGCGGTATTGATGGTGGATGTCGATCACTTCAAGGCCTTCAACGAACGCCATGGTCACCAGGGCGGTGACGACGCCTTGCGCAAAGTGGCCGCCGCTATTGCCCGCAGCATCCGCCGCCCGGCTGATCTGGCAGCGCGCTACGGTGGCGAAGAGTTTCTGGTGGTCTTGCCCGAGACCGAACGCCAAGGCGCGCAGATTCTCGCCGAGCGCATTCGCCGCAGTGTCGAGGCGCTGCCGCCGTTTGGTGAAGACACCCAGCCGGTTACCGTGAGTATCGGTATCGGCTGCTACACGCCAGACGCCCAGCACGATCTGGCGACCTTGCTGGGCAATGCTGATGAGGCGCTCTACAGCGCCAAACGCAACGGGCGCAACCGCGTCGAAACCGCGACCTAGGAACGGGCGCGGGCAGCGTTGCGCAGCGCCTTGACCTGGTCATGATTGCGTTGCACGCCATGGTACTGGCGCTCAACCAACGGAATGACTTCGCTACCAGAGGCCAACGGCAGCTTGGCGAGCTTCTCCAGGGCATCCTTGTAGGCTTTCAGCGCGTGGTCCTCACCGCGTTCGACTTCATTGAGCACCGCTTCTTCATCCTTGCCGGTGAGCATCGACTTGAGGTTTACCCATTTACGGTGCAAGTCACCGCTGACACTGGTGGACGTCTCTGGATCGCCGCCCAGGGCACGCACATGATGCTGCAGCTCGGACGCGGCGGTACCGCACTCGCCGGCACGCTGGAGGAAATAGGTTTTCAGCTCGGGGTTCTTCACATCCTCGGCAGAGGTTTTGAAGCCTTTCTCACCATCCTTGCTGAATTCGATCAGTTCATTGAGTACCGAGACAACTTCTTTGTGGGGACTGGTCATGACACTACTCCTTTGCACGAGGGAACATGCCTAAATACCGAGCAGTGTTCGTGCCAGCCTGGATTCTGAAAATATCCCGATGTTTTTCAGCTGCTTACGATTAATTGAACTCTCAGGATTCCAGCGTTCTGCATGAACTGTCCTTTGGCCTTCATGCAGATTGCATGTATGTTCGACAGGTCCCTTTGAGAATCACATTGCATGAATCCCGAGATGCTTGAACTGCTGGTCACCCGCGAAATGCCGTTCGGCAAATACCAGGGCCGGCTGATCGCCGACCTGCCGGGCCATTACCTGGCCTGGTTCGCCCGCCAGGGCTTTCCCAAGGGTGAACTTGGCGGACTGTTGGCCTTGATGCACGAGATCGACCACAACGGCCTCGGCGAACTGCTGGTGCCCCTGCGCAAGAAGCACCCGCGCCGCCGTCCCTGATCAGGCCTTGACCGGCTGTACCGCCAGCTCCACTACTTCACTGCGCTTGAGCACGGCATAGACCAGCGCCGTCAGCAGGCTGCCGGCGAGGATCGCCAACAGGTACAGCAGCGCATGGTTGATGGCGTTGGGAATGAGCATGACGAACAGCCCGCCATGGGGCGCCATCAGCTTGCAACCGAAGTACATCGACAGTGCGCCGGTCAACGCACCACCGGCGATGCTCGCCGGAATCACCCGCAGCGGATCCTTGGCGGCAAACGGAATCGCCCCCTCCGAGATAAAGCACAAGCCCAGCACAAAGGCCGCCTTGCCGGCTTCGCGCTCGCTCTGGGCGAACTTGCGCCGGGCGATGAAACTGGCGATACCCAGGCCAATCGGCGGCACCATCCCGGCGGCCATGGTCGCCGCCATCGGCGCGTAGCTCTGCGACGCCAGCAGGCCCACCGAGAAGGCATAGGCGGCCTTGTTGATCGGCCCGCCAAGGTCCACACACATCATCCCGCCAAGCAGCACACCGAGCAGAATCGCATTGGTGGTGCCCATGCTGTCGAGAAAATCGGTCAGCCCTTCGAGCATCCCCGCCACCGGTTTGCCGACCACATAAATCATCACCAGACCGGTGAACAAACTGGCCAGCAACGGAATGATCAGGATCGGCTTCAAGGCATCCAGGCTACTGGGCAAGCGTACCCAGCGGCTGATTGCCTTGGCGCTGTAACCGGCGAGAAAGCCGGCAACGATGCCTCCGATGAAGCCTGCCCCGAGGGTGCTGGCCAGCAGGCCGCCAATCATTCCCGGCGCCAGCCCGGGACGGTCGGCAATCGAGTAGGCGATATAACCGGCGAGCA
Source organism: Pseudomonas sp. GZD-222 (assembly GCF_049310525.1). Taxonomy (NCBI): domain Bacteria; kingdom Pseudomonadati; phylum Pseudomonadota; class Gammaproteobacteria; order Pseudomonadales; family Pseudomonadaceae; genus Pseudomonas; species Pseudomonas sp. GZD-222. The sequence goes on along the minus strand of NZ_JBMOWO010000147.1, from coordinate 39,336 downwards.
GCGGCACCATAAGTTTGAACGCGGCATCACCACCGATCTGCATCAGCGCCGCTGGCAAGGTGCCCGGCTCTTTGTAGGCTTCAATCCCGAACACGAAGGACAAGGCGATCAGCAAGCCGCCCGCCACCACCATCGGCAGCATGAACGAGACGCCTGTGAGCAGGTGCTTGTACACCCCGGTCTTCTCGCTGCGGGTAGCGCCGACATTGGCGCTTTGCGCGGCCGACTCCTCGCGCCCTTCAGCCAGGGCTTTGTTCAATGTGGCCTGGGCCTGTTTCAAGGCCACACCGGTACCGCAGCGATAAATGCGCTTGCCAGCAAAACGTTCGGTGGGCACCTCGATATCGGCCGCCAACAGCACCACATCGGCCTCGGCGATTGCCGCAGGCGGCAGTGGATTGCGCGCCCCGACCGAGCCCTGGGTCTCGACCGTAAGCTGGTAACCCAGTTGCTGCGCAGCCTGTTGCAGAGCTTCGGCAGCCATGAAGGTGTGCGCGACGCCGGTCGGGCAGGCGGTGATGGCGACGATTTTGGCGCTGCGCTCGGCGGGCGTCGATAGCGCCTCGCTGACCGGCTGATAAACCTCGGCCTTTTCTGCAGCCTCACAAAGAAAGTGCTGGGCATCGCCCAAGGCCTGGGCCGGGGTGCTCTGGAACAGGCGCTTACCGGCGAAGCGCTGCAAGTCCAGCGGACCGCTGTTGACCACCAACACCCAGTCGGCAGCAGCAATCACCGCCGCCGACAATTGCCGTTGCGGTTGCTGCGGATCATGCACTTCAACACTGGTGCTCCAGCCCAGTCGCTGCGCCGCAGCTTCCAGCAGGCGTGCACTGAGCACACTGGAAACCTGGCCGTTGGGGCAGGCGGTGACGATGGCGATATTCATCTGCAACCCTCTTGTTGTTCTTCGCGCAGGCGCACGTCGTGCTCAAGGTGCGCCAGCTGGGTGCGGTCGTTGATGCCAAAACCGATCTGGGTCACCGCCTGGGCGGCAATCGCGGTAGCCAGGCGCAAGGTTTGCTCCGGTGCGGTAGCGCTGAGCAGGCCATGAACCATACCCGCCAGCAATGAGTCACCAGCGCCGACCGTACTGGCCACCTTGACCGTAGGCGGCACAGCAGTGAGCGCACTCCCCTGCTGAAACCAGTTGACCCCCTGCTCGCCCTGGGACACCACCACGTGCTCGACACCTTGGGCAATCAGGTGCTGGGCCGCTGCCTGTTGTTCGGCAAAACTGTGCACCGTGCTGCCAAGCACTTCGCCCAGCTCATCGGTGTTGGGCTTGACCAGCCAGGGCGCACTTTGCAGCCCGGCCCGCAGCGCTTCACCGCTGCTGTCCAGGGCAACCTTCAGGCCCATGGCCTTGAGCGAATCCAGCAATTGCTGGAACCACTGCGGGCTGAGGCCGCGCGGCAGGCTGCCTGCCACCACCACCGCATCATGGCCGGGCGCGATATAGCTGAGCTTGGCCAGCAGTTGCTCACAGGCCTGCTCATCGACCTGCGGGCCTGGCCCGTTGATGTCGGTCACGCGGCCATCGGCTTCGACCAGCTTGATATTGCAGCGTGTCTCACCGGGCACGCGGACAAAGCAATCGGCAAAGCCGCGACGGGCAATCAGGGCCTCGAACGGCTGCAGATTATCGGCGCCGAGAAAACCGCCGACGGTGACGCTATGGCCAAGGTCCGCCAGCACCTGCGCGACATTCAGGCCCTTGCCCGCCGCATGGCTGTGCTGCGCCTGGCTGCGGTTGACCTGGCCGCTGTGCAGCGCATCGAGGCTGACCGTCAGGTCCAGCGCCGGGTTGAGGGTGAGGGTGAGTATCTTGGCCATTCAATCGTTCTCCACCAGCGCCCGGACGGCGCTGGCACTGCCCTGCAGCAGTGCTTGCTGAGCAAGCTGCCGGGCGTGTTCAAAATTCAGTTCGCGGACCTGGGCCTTGACCTCGGCGATGCTGCGCGCGGCAACGCTCAGCTCATCGACGCCCAGCCCCAGGAGCACGGCAACGGCTTGCGGATCCGCCGCCAGTTCGCCGCACACGCCCACCCACTTGCCATGGGCATGGGCGGCACGCACGGTCATGTCGATCAGTTGCAGCACGGCCGGATGCAGGCCATCGGCCTGGGCCGACAGGCTCGGATGGCCACGGTCGATGGCCAGGGTGTATTGGGTCAGGTCGTTGGTGCCGATGCTGAAGAAATCCACTTCACGGGCCAGCACCGGCGCGACCAAGGCTGCCGACGGCACCTCGATCATGATCCCCAGTTGCAGGTCGCTGACACTGATTTCTGCGCGCAGGCGCTCGACCATCGCCCGTGCCTGTTGCCACTCCTCCAGCTGACCGACCATGGGAAACATGATCCGCAACGGCCGGTCATCCGCCGCACGCAGCAAAGCGCGCAACTGGCTCTCCATCACCTGCGGGCGCTGCAGGGTCAGACGAATGCCACGCACACCGAGGAACGGGTTCTCTTCCTTGGCAATCGGCCAGTAAGGCAGCGGCTTGTCGCCGCCCACATCCAGCGTGCGCACCACCAGTGGCCGACCGTCGAGACCGTCGAGCACACGGCGGTACTCGCCCTCTTGCAGCGCTTCATCGGGGAGCTGCTGGTGGGCCATGAAAATCAGTTCGGTGCGCAACAGGCCGATCCCTTCGGCGCCGTGATCGACGACCGCCTCGATGCCTTTGCTGTCACCAATGTTGGCGAACACTTCAATGGCATGCCCGTCACGGGTCACCGCCGGCTCCAGACGATGAGCGCGGGCCAGTTGCAGACGTTGCTCGCGGCGATCACGCTCGGCCAGTGCGCGCTGCAGTTCATCGGCGGGCGGCGCTACCTGCAGGCGACCGCGCTGGCCATCGAGCAACAGCGCAGTACCCGAGGCAATCAGCAACACCGCATCGCCGGCACCGACCACCGCTGGGATGCCCAGGGCGCGGGCGACGATGGCACTGTGCGCGGTGGCGCCACCACGGGCGGTGAGAATCCCGGCGACACGCGCCGGGTCGAGCCGGGCCACATCCGACGGACCGACCTCCTCCATTACCAACACATAAGGTTGCTCCGGCGCCGGGATATCCGCTTCACCGCAGAGCTGGGCCAGCACCCGCCGACCGATGTCGCGCAGATCGGCCGCGCGCTCGGCGAGCAAGGCGTCGTGCAGCGCCTCCTGCTGGCGCGCTGCATTGTCGATCACTGCCATCCAGGCCGCCGGAGCGCTTTCGCCCTGGCGCAGGCGCTGGTCGACTTCGTCGGCCAGATCGGGGTCGGCGAGCATTTCCTGATGGGTGATGAAAATTTCGCCAATGGCCTTGGCCTGGCTGCGCTGGATCAGCGCGCCGATCTCGGCATTGACCGCGGCCAGTGCTTGCTGCAAACGCTCACGCTCGATCGGCAGCGACTCACCGCGCAGTGGATAATCGAACTCACGCAGCACCTGAATATGCGCCGGGCCGCTGGCGATCCCCGGCGCGGCCGCCACGCCCTGAATCACTGCACCCGGCAATGGCGCCTGAAGCTCAGGCTCCGGAAGCAGTTCAGGCGCGGCCTCGACCACAGCGGCCAACGCTTCGACTTCCTCGCCCAGGCCTTGCTCGATTGCCGCCAACAAAGCCGGCAGCGCATCAGCAGCCACACTGGGCTCAGCAATGATTTCCAGCACCTGACCGCGGCGAGCACCGAGGCTCAGCAGCTTGCTCAAGCTCTTGGCGGAAACGGCCGCCTGGCCGCTGTCGACCACACGCAAACGAATTTCACCGTCAAACGCCTTGGCCAGTTGCGCCAGCTCTTTGGCCGGCCGCGCATGCAGCCCATGGGCATTGGCCAGGCCGATACGCACGCTGGGCCAATCGGCCGGCACCTCGCCGCCCAATACTTCGAGCACTGCACGGCTGTTGGTGGCACGGCACAGCTCCTGGCCACGGCCTTCGATCAGCAGCGTACACAAGCGTTCGAGCAAGGCCTGATGGGCGGCGCCCAGGCTAGCGAGACAGAACACGCCGTGCAGAGGCTGGTCGCGATAACGCAGCGGTTGTTGCGGAGTGACGAAGGCCAGCCCTGGCTGACGCACCGCCTGCTGGCTGTGCAGCCACCACAGGCCTTCGCCCAGCGGCAGCGGCTCGACCTGCTGCAACACCCCGGCGAAGCTGGCGCTGACACAGTCGGCACGCTGCAATAGCCGCGCAGCGCGCCAGACCAACTCGTCGAAATCTTCCGCCGCGACGCCCAGGCCGATCATCTGCGCATCCAGCGCCAGCTCCTGCGGGGCGCCTTGCAGCAACTTGAGCAGGGCCTCGGCAGAACTCGCGCGGCGCAATGCCTCGGCCAGGTCGGTTTCGCCCAGGGCGCGAGTCAGCAGTTGCAGCAGGCGCAGGTGTTCATCAGAGCGTGCAGCGATACCGATGGCCAGGTACACCTTATGGCCATCGCCCCAGTCCACCCCCTCGGGGAACTGCAACAGGCGCACGCCGGTGGTAAACACCTGATCGCGGGTTTCCGGAGTGCCATGAGGGATCGCAATACCCTGGCCGAGAAAGGTCGACCCCTGCGCCTCGCGGGCTTGCAGGCCAGCCAGGTAACCCTCGGCGACCAGGCCATCACGGACCAGGTGCTCGGCTAAAAGCTGCAGCGCCGCCGACTTATCCACAGCCGACTGGCCCATGGATATCTGCTCTACAGTGAGCTCGAGCATGACCTTCTCCTTTGCAGCACCAGGCCGGTGCTGAGGTATTGTTGTGAATTTTTCAGCATAGGGCCAGTTGCACTCGGCCCTCGGCAGGCGTTGGTTCGGCAGAAAAATCGCCTGCTGAAACGTTTAATCTGGAATTGTGAGCACGTTACTCGATAATCTTCGATCAATGAAGCCCCATCTTGTCGGACAATTGCGACAATGGTCGTCTGCGCCCTGATCACAGAATCGGCGACAATTCCCGGTCAGGCTGTGCAAGCAGCCCCGGTATAACAAGGAATTTGCGGTGAAACTCAGCGATATCGCCCGACTGGCCGGTGTGTCCGTAACGACTGCCAGCTATGTCATCAACGGCAAGGCCGAACAGCAACGCATCAGCAGCAGCACGGTGGAGCGTGTGCGTGCGGTGGTCGAAGCTCATGGCTTCACCCCCAACCCGCAGGCCGCCGGCTTGCGTAGCCGTCACACCAAGACCCTGGGGTTCATTCTCCCGGACCTGGAAAACCCCAGCTACGCACGCATTGCCAAGCAACTGGAACAAGGCGCCCGGGCCAAAGGTTACCAACTGCTGATCGCCAGCAGCGACGACCAGCCCGAGAGCGAGCGCCAGTTGCAGCAGCTGTTCCGTGCCCGCCGTTGCGATGCGCTGTTTGTCGCCAGCTGCCTGCCGGCCGGTGACGACAGCTATCGCCAACTGCAAGCCAAGGGCCTGCCGATCATCGCCATCGACCGCAGCCTGGACCCGGCGCATTTCTGCTCGGTGGTCAGCGACGACCGCAACGCCAGCCTGCAACTGACCCGCAGTCTGCTCGCCACCAAACCGGCGCACATCGCCCTGATCGGTGCGCGGCCAGAGCTCAGCGTCAGCCAGGCGCGTGCCGGCGGTTTCGATGAAGCCCTGCAAGACTTCAGCGGCAAGGTCAGCCGCTACCAGGGTGAAGCTTTCAGCCGCGAATGCGGCCAGCGCCTGATGACCGAACTGCTAGCCGAACTCGGTGGCTTGCCGGATGCCCTGGTCACCACCTCCTACGTCCTGCTGCAAGGCGTGTTCGACGTACTGCAAGCGCGCCCGGCCGACTCGCGCAGCCTGCAACTGGGCACCTTCGGTGACAACCAGCTGCTCGACTTCCTGCCGTTGCCCGTCAACGCCATGGCCCAGCAACACGGCGTGATGGCCGAAATCGCCCTGAAACTGGCCCTGGCTGCGGTTGAAGACAAACACTACGAACCCGGCGTACACGCCGTAGGTCGAACCTTCAAACAGCGAATCATCAAGGCCTGAGCATGCGCCTGATCGACACCCACACCCATCTGGACTTTCCGGATTTCGACCCTGACCGCACGGCCCTGCTGGCCAACGCCAGGGCCGCGGGTGTCGAACGCATGGTGGTGCTCGGGGTGTACCAGGACAACTGGCAGCGGGTGTGGGACCTGGTCAGCAGCGACCCGCACCTGTACGCCGCCTTCGGCCTGCACCCGGTCTACCTCGACCAGCACCGCCCGGAACACCTGCGTGAACTGGGCGACTGGCTGACCTGCCTGCGCGGCGAACACCAGCTGTGCGCTGTAGGTGAATTCGGTCTGGACTACTACTTGCCGGAGCTGGACCGCGAACGCCAGCAGCACTGGTTCGAAGCGCAACTGCAACTGGCCGTTGATTTCAACTTGCCTGCCCTACTCCACGTGCGCCGTAGTCATGCCGCGGTGATTGCCACGCTCAAGCGTTACAAGCTGCAGCGTGGCGGCATCATTCACGCATTTGCCGGGAGCTTTGAAGAAGCGCGCGAGTATCACAAGCTCGGGTTCAAGCTGGGCCTTGGCGGCGCCGCTACCTGGCCGCAAGCCCTGCGCTTGCACAAGGTGCTGCCTCAGTTACCGCTGGAAAGCCTGGTGCTGGAAACCGATGCGCCAGATATGGCGCCGGTGATGTATGCCGGGTTGCGCAACAGTCCGGAGCATTTGCCGCAGATTGCTACTGCGCTGGCAGCGGTGATCGGGATTGAGGTGGAGCGGTTGGCTGAGGTGAGTACGCGCAATGCCTGTGAGTTGTTTGGCTGGTAGACGCTGGTCTCAGCTCGTAAGTTGGCGCAAGCCTATGCAGTTCCCCCAAGGATCACGCACCTGCGCGATCCACTCCCCGCCCTCAATCTGCACTGGTCCGCGATAGAGCGCGCCGCCTATCCCCTCCAGGCGCTGCACTTCCCGGCGCAGGTCCTCGACTGACCAGTAGACCACCGACCCAGCCGCCCCACTGCTGACCTTCTCATCTCCATCGATAATTTCCAGCGCCACGCCATCCAGCTGCAGTTGCCCATAATCATCGGAATCAGGAAATACCCGCACCGCCTGAGGAAAGGCCTGCACATACCACTCGGTCGCGGCTCTCCAGTCCTTGGTATGCAGGAGAATGGAAACGATGTGATTACCGGGCATCTGGCCTCCTTGGCACCGCCTGCTCTCAATTCAACCAACGACCGGCTCAAAACCAGCCGCGATCATCCTCAAGCTCCGCCCGGCACTGCTTGAGCTGTGCACTGTAAACCTTCGACTGCTGCTCGACTTTACGCGCCACCTGCATCAGCCACGGCTTGTTGCGATAGGTACCGCGACTGAAACCACCGCGCCCCTCATGGTAGGCCAGGTACTGGTTGTAGACGTCCCACTTGGAAATCCCGAGCTGCTTTTGCGTGCCATCGGTGTACCAGCCGATAAACATCATCGCGTCATCGAAATTGTCCCGCGAGCCGCCATTGCCGGTGCGATCCTTGTACTCACCCCAGACCGGATCCTGCGCCTGTGCATAACCGTAGGCAGAACTGACGCGCCCCCACGGAATTATCCACAGCAGGTAATCGCGGGGTGGCAGCGCATCGTGAACAAAACTGCTTTCCTGCTTCATGATCGCCATCGCCACGTGTTGCGGCGTGCCGAACTTCTGCTGCATCTCCAGCGAGTCTTCGTACCAGTCAGGGTATTCGCGAAAGATATTGCAGAGATTGTTCTGATCCCGGGGTGGCGCGGTGGCGCAGCCCGTCAAGATCACATACATGAGCATCAGCGCCCAAACCCGCCCTTGTTTCATCCATCGCCCCAGCAAAAAAATGAGGGCATTAGTTGCCCTTCGTATGTAGCGCAGCACCTGAACGGAGCAGGTTCTGCTGATGTTCTATGATGGCCTGCGCGTTGGCAGGGTCACCAGTGTTGCGAACAGTTTGATCAATTAACGACCAAAACGGCTGCTTCAGGGCAACAAATCTTCAGAATTTCCTGATTCCCTGTAGTCCATTTCCGAATCATACTTTCGCCGCGCGTAAGCCATTGCGATGGCCTGGGTAGCGTTCTAGTCTCGCCAGGTCGTTGGCACTCAACGACCGGCTTTGACAGGCCGTTCAGGACCTCTAGAGCACGTGCACGCTTCATGGCGGTTGTACGTGGGGCACCTCGTGTGCGCCGAGTTCTAGAGTCCTCGGTCTGTCAACCCGCGTACAGCTGCCACCTACTTGTTTGACAGCAGGTCTGTAGCAGCCCTACTGGCTCTAGAGGTTCACATGCTGAAGATTGTCCCCGACCCACCGCTTCATTCCAATCAATCCCTCGAAGATATCCTCGTTCAAATCTCCGAATATCTGGTTTGCGCGATGACCGTGGCGCAGCAAACAGTCCTGCTTCATTCCAGCTCCTCATGCCAGGTCCTGACCTTGGCCTCCATGCACGAAATCGACAATGCCCGACACTTGGTCGAAGTGGCCTTGAGCAAAGTTCAGTTGCAGCACTGAGATATCCACAAACTAGCGCCAGCCCTGCTCTAGCAAGGCTGGCCGCTCAGGGCGTAGCGCATGCCAGGAGAGGAACGGATGAACGAAAGCTTCAAGACGACAGGCGTCGGCGTATTCGGTGAAGGCGCGAGCGGGAATGCCGCTGAACAACTATTTCGGGTTGAGCCCGGACACAGTGCGGAGTTTGTTCTGGAGCAAGCGACGCTGCTAATGAGCTGTGTAAACAAACTTACCCAGCATATGTTGTTTGAGCAGGATGAATCGATGATCTGTGCAGCCCACTACTTGAGCGGGATGGCCAAGGCGCTGGTTCAGGACTTGGCGCATGGGATGATGGTGAAGTGTTCGCCAGACGGAACGGGCACCAATCGCGAAGTTAAGAATTGAGGATAAACCATCTCAGCTACAACTTCAGAAATTTGTAACTTTCCGCATCCAAATCTTCAAAACCTCCCAGCCCTTTGTAGTCCATTTCCCAAACTTCCTTTCGTGGCCTTTCAACCATTGAAGTGATTCCAATGGAGTTCTAGTCTCGCCCGGTGACTGTCAATTTCAATGACCAAGGAGAGGCCACATGGCATTTGACGCATTTATAAAAATTGAAGGTATCCCAGGCGAGGCTTTGGATGAGAAATACCGTGATTGGATCGAAATCACGGGCTACAGTTTTGGTGCTCACCAGAGCACCTCGGCTACGGCCAGCTCCGCCGGCGGTGCCTCATCTGGGCGAACTACACTGAGGAATTTTACCTTCACAAAATGCCTAGACAGCGCCAGTTGCAAACTGATGGAGACCAGTTGTGCAGGCCAACACTTCAAAGAGGTGAAACTCGTACTGTGCCGGGCAGGCACAGAAAAAATTAAGTATTACGAAGTTGTTCTGGAAGAAGTAATCATCGCTGACTACGCCCAAAGCGCGAATTCCGGCGTACCCAATGAGATCGTGCAGCTCAATTACGGCCGCATAAAAACCACGTACACACAGCAGAAGCGCCGCGATGGCGCAGCTGGCGGTAACCTGACCGGAGGATGGGACCGAATCGGCAATAAGAGATATTCGTGAGGCAAGGACATGACCGAAGCTCGAGCGTTCATCAATTCCAGAACACAGACTTTTGATTCTCTTAAAGCGAATACTGTGCTTTTTGGAAATTCAAAGGCCAAATTCAATGTCCTCAATAACCATATCGCAAGCGGCATTGTCCTCGCGGGCGAGCTTGTCATTATTGGTGACTCCACTACTCCATCCTGTACTAGCCAGGAAGCCTACCTGATGGCCAAAGCCAGCGAGGTGCACACGGGCTTGTTGCTCAACGGCGTCGGGGCTGACGACTTTTTTCTAGAGAATTTCGAATTCTTGCAACAAGTTATCTCTTTCACATCTATTGGGATAGGCGCCACGAGTGATGGATGGGGCAAACATCTAGAAGCCATTAAAACTACGCTTCAGGAAATTGAAAGTCTTTATCGGGAGCACCTCGGCTCTGGCAAGTTGACAAACCGTGACGCCTTCTACGCAAAGCGAACAGTGCTGTTCATGGAGCTTGAAAAGCAGCTTGGCAACATAGCGTCATTCGGATCAGGACTACGCAATGAAGGCTCGATCAGAAGACTTCTCGGACTTTCAACGAATAGCTACCGGAGAAATTTCGGGATACGCTGACAAGGTGTCTGGCGTCGCAAACGCGGCCAAGTGGATTAGGAGAGGAACCTATATAGGGACTGCACTTGAAGTAGGGTCCACTGGACTCTCTATTCATAAAGCATGTACCGTAGGTCGCGAGGAGCAGTGTAAGAAAGCAAAGTATATAGAAGGAAGCTCGTTAGTAGGTAGTTTAGGTGGGGCGAGTATAGGTGGTTATGCCGGAGGCCTTGCGGCCACGGCAGGTTGTTCACTAATACTAGGTATTACAACGGGACCAGGTGCGCTGGTTTGTGGCGTAGTTGGTGGCGCCGCTGGAGGCTGGGCAGGAGGAGAGGGAGGAAAATGGGGTGGTGAGAAGTTCGGCGAAATTCTTTATGGCGAGGTAACAAAGTGACCAACATCCCAATAGGCTTAATTGCCGGGCTAATATTAATACCAATGATATTTACCTGTTTTGCCATCGCCTTCATTGCACACAAATACGTTGACACCATCGAAAAACACCTACCCAATTGTCCTTATATAAAAACCATTAGCAACACATATTCAAATGCAGGCCTACTCGGCAAGGTTATGCGCGGCGGGATCATTGGCACTCTATTATTGATGCCTACCATAAGCGCACAAAGAGGATTAGTTGATGCTCACGAAATAAAAAACCTCCCGAGAATCTATAAAAACCTCCTCATAGCCCCATTGATCACGGGCTCTGTATTACTTATTTTATTATTAATACTACGAGCCTCAGACTATTTTACAAAGATAAATTGAGAACCAACCCTACTAATTCACCCGAGTTTCTACGACACATATATGAGACTTAAAGATGCCTGCACCCTATTCCTAAACCTATTCTTGAATCGCGTAAGAACACAGAGACAATACAAGACGACCAATGCCAGATCGATTACGCAAATCACTATCTAGTAAAATTTAGCTCAAGAGTTATTGCTATGGGAGGGGCTGTCGGGGGAGCATTGGGGAGGGGAATCTGGAGAGTTCATGAGCGAGCTTCTGTATGGAAAAATTACTAGATGCCCCATATATCACTTGGCCTGACAACCTTGCTTATCGGCATCCCGATGATAGCCTTAGAAATCTGGCTAACTTATATGATCATCACTTACACTGATAAAGCTGAGTCTTACTTACCTACAAGTAAATTTGTAGGCAACAACATCTCCATGTGGTCCCATGCCGGCTTTATCGGAAAAACCATGCGTAACGGCTACCTCACACTGGTGTTGGCAATGCCAGAAATTTGCAGCCGAAGAGGAATATTGGAGATTACCGAAGCAAGACAGTTTCCGCGCCGACTAAAATTTATACTTTTAATCTCTTGGGGACTGTGCTTTATTTTCCTAGCAGCCGTCATGGTGGTAGGGGCCTACATTAGTTACCTTGAGTAAATAACCCCTGGAAATATTTTTCTATATTCTGGGGTTATTGGTGTTATCAGCGAATAGCCCAGGAGTGACTATGGGAGAATATCTTCATCGGAAAACGACACATTGGACAAAATACCACTTGGCCTGATTGGTCTCTTTATCGGCGTCCCCCTGATACTTACAGAAATATGGTTAATCTACATTATCCACGTCTACACTGAAAAAGCTGAGTCACACTTACCTAAAAGCACCTTTGTGGGTGACAACATTTCCATGTGGTCCCATGCCGGTTTTATAGGGAAAACCATGCGTAACGGCTACCTCACGCTGGTGTTGGCCATGCCAGAAATTTGTAGTCGAAGAGGAATCTTGGAGATTACCGAAGCAAGACAATTTCCACGTCGACTGAAGCTGATTCTTTTTATTTCTTGGGGGCTGTGCTTTGTATTTTTTGCGGCCATGATGGTGGTGGGATCCTACATTCGATACCTGAAATCATAAAAAATTGAGAAGACGAAAATTAGACATCAGTTCCTGTAAGTCTTGTGGTGTGGTTAGTGGTGCAGCTGACTGGACAGGAAGAGGAAAATAGGGCGGTGAGCGATTCGGTGAATTTCTTTATACCGAGGTGAAAAAGTGACAGAGTTCCCAATAGGCTTGATAGCCGGATTAATATTAGCACCGATGATAATTACGTGTTTCGCTATCGCCTTCATCGCACACAAATACATTGAAACCATTGAAGCGCACCTACCCAATTGCATTTATATAAAATCCATTAGCAGTACATACTCAAGCGCCGGCCTAATCGGCAAGGTCATGCGCGGCGGGATTATTGGCATTATACTATTGATGCCTGCATTAAGCGCGCGACGAGGTCTGGTTGATGCTAAAGAGATAAGTAAGCTTCCGAAGCTTTATAAAAAACTTCTAACAACCCCATTGATCACGGGCTCCGTATTGCTTTTTTGTTATTTGCGCTCCGGCTTTTTGACTACGATACAGAGAACAATTGAGAACCCACTTCGCCTTATCTAACCGAGCCCCCACAATCGTTTCCTTAAATCAAATAGATACACAGAGACAACACAAGACAACCAGAAACAACAAAGCCCGCGCTAGGCGGGCTTTGTGGTGCATTTCGCAGACAGTCATATACTTCTGGAAACCATTATCTGGTGCCGGAGACAGGAATCGAACCTGCGACCTTCGCGTTACGAGTGCGCTGCTCTACCGACTGAGCTACACCGGCGTGGCACCAACGCTACCACTGCCGGATCGCTTACGCAAATCACTGTTTAATAACAGCTATTGCTCACTTCACCGGGGCACTTTCAGCGGGCTTGCAGCCGGCTGGGGCGAGGTCTTCTTCGAGGGTGCTGGCGCACGTCCAGCCGGTGGCCGAGCGGGTCAGGGTGAGGGTTTTGCCCAGGGCGGTGGCCGGGGCGTCGACCAGGGTGCAGACGATGCTGCCCGCGCCGGTGGCAGCTGTGCCGGTGGCGGTGATGGTGCAATTGCCGGTGGTGGCCTGGCCGCCCAGGGCGGTGACGTCTTTGCCTTCGTTCATGCGCAAGTCGAACGGGGTTTTCAGGGCGGAAATTTCGACCAGGGCGGCAGTCGCTTTGGTCCGGACCTGGTGGTTGGTGTACATGGGCAAGGCGATGGTCGCCAGGATGCCGATGATCGCCACGACGATCATCAGTTCGATCAAGGTAATGCCGCGTTGTCCTTTCATGGACGTTCTCCCTCGCAAAATCGGTTCTGGTCAGCAGCGCTCAAGGGCAGGCCGCCAACAGGCGCGCCAGTAGGCCCGAATAGACACCTTTTGTCACCCTGTGCCGGTCATTTGCCAATGCCGGCTCGACTACTCTAGTGAGCGGCGGGCGCTCCTGCTCGCCGCACCGGGCCCGAAGCTGTTTCGGGGTTTGTGCAGGCCTCGCAGCAAGGATGTCGCGATGACCGGAAAAATCCATAGTTACAACTGGCAAGGCACCACGGCGCAAGGGGCGCAGGTCAGCGGTGAGAGCCGTGGGCGCAGCCCTACCCTGCTGCGCGCCGAGTTACGCAAACGCGGTATTCGCCCTATAAGGGTCGAGCGGGTACGGGCTGGACTGTGGCGCAAGCAGGGCACGCTGAACACTCGCGAGCTGAGCCAGTTCAGCCGTCAGCTGGCCAGTTTGATCTGCTCTGGCGTGGCGCTGTTGCAGGCGTTTGAGGTGATCGCTCAGAGCAGCAGCAATCCGGCACTGATCAATCTGCTGGGCGCGCTGAAAACCGATATCAGCGCCGGCAGCACGCTGGCGGATGCTTTGCGTCGACACCCTCGGTATTTCGATGGGCTGTACTGCAATCTGATTGCCGCCGGCGAACAGTCCGGCAGCCTGGAAAGCGTGCTTGAACAGGTCGCCAGCCTGCAGGAGCAACGCCAGGCCCTGCGCTCACGGCTGAAAAAGGCCATGACGTATCCACTGGTCGTGCTGCTGACCGGGCTCGGTGTCTCCAGCCTGTTGCTGCTGGAGGTGGTGCCGCAGTTTCAGACGATGTTCAGTGGTTTCGGTGCAGAGCTACCCGCTTTCACACGGCGAGTGATTGGTTTGTCCGACTGGTTGGGGCAGTACGTTGTCTGGTTGCTGCTGGGCGTGGCCGGCAGTGCCTGGGGCCTGTACCAGGGTTACCAGCGCCAGCCAGCGTTTCGCTTGTGGTGCCTGGGCCTGGCGCTGAAGCTGCCGGTTGTCGGTGAGCTGCTGAGCAATGCCGCCCTCGCCCGCTTTGCCCGCACGCTGTCCACTTCATTTGCCGCGGGTGTGCCGCTGGTGGAGGCGCTGGGGCCTGTGGCGGGCGCTTGTGGCAATCCGTTGTATGAGCAAGCGGTATTGCGCCTGCGCAAGGATCTGGCCAGCGGCCAGTCGTTGAGTCAGGCCATGGCCAGCAGCGGCTTGTTTCCGCGGCTGATGCAACAGATGTGCGCCATTGGCGAGACAGGCGGTACGCTGGACGATATGCTCGGCAGAGTCGCCAGCCATTATGAAAGCGCCATAGAACGCTTGCTCGATAACCTGGCCAGTTTGCTCGAACCTCTGATCGTGCTGATTCTCGGGCTGCTGGTAGGCAGTCTGGTGATCGCCATGTACCTGCCAATCTTTCAGTTGGGTAGTGTGATCTGAACATGGACCTGATGGATATGCTGGCCAGCCAGCCGCTATTTTACCTGGGCATTGCTCTGCTTCTGGGGTTGATCGTCGGCAGTTTTCTCAACGTGCTGGTGCACCGGCTGCCGGTCATGCTGCAACAGCAGTGGCAGGCTGAAGCACGCGAGGTGCTGGATCTGCCCAGTGAAGCCCCGCCTGAACGTTACGACCTGTTCCTGCCAGCCTCACAGTGTCCGCACTGCGGGCATCGCATTCGGACCTGGGAGAATATTCCGGTACTGAGTTACCTGCTACTGCGCGGGCGCTGCAGCAATTGCCGCACGGCCATCAGCGCCCGGTATCCACTGGTAGAGCTGGGCTGCGCGGCATTGACGGTGTTTGTCGCCTGGTATCTGGGTGCCAACACCGCGGCGCTGGCGCTGATGCTGCTCAGTTGGGGGCTGCTGGCTTTGAGCCTGATCGACATCGAGCACCGGCTATTGCCCGACAGCCTGGTGCTGCCGCTGTTGTGGCTGGGGCTTATCGTCAACGCATTCGAGCTGTTCGTGCCCTTGACCGATGCCCTGTGGGGGGCGGTCGCCGGCTATTTGAGCCTGTGGTCGGTGTTCTGGCTGTTCAAGCTCATCACCGGCAAAGAGGGCATGGGCTATGGCGACTTCAAGTTGCTGGCGCTGATCGGAGCCTGGGGCGGCTGGCAGATTCTGCCGCTGACGTTGCTGCTGTCGTCGGTGCTCGGTGCGGTGATCGGGCTGATTCTGCTGCGCGTTAACGGCCTCAAGGCCAGCACGCCAATCCCCTTTGGTCCCTATCTGGCCATCGCGGGCTGGATCGCACTGCTCTGGGGTGGTCAAATAACCACTTCTTACCTGATTTTTTCTGGAATGTGATGAACACCGCTGCTTTCACTCCCTGGATTCTCGGCCTCACCGGCGGCATCGGCAGTGGCAAGAGCGCAGCCGCCCAGCGCTTTGTCGAACTGGGTGTGCACCTGGTCGATGCCGATCAGGCCGCGCGCTGGGTGGTCGAGCCCGGGCGGCCGGCGCTGGCCAGTATCGTCGAGCGCTTCGGTGCGGGCGTGCTGCAGGAAGATGGCCAACTGAACCGGGCGGCCCTGCGCGAGCTGATTTTCTCCGATCCAGAACAGCGGCGCTGGCTGGAAGCCCTGCTGCATCCGTTGATCGGCCAGGAGATTTTCAGTTACCTGGCCAAGGCCGAGTCGCCTTACGCGGTGTTCGTTTCGCCACTGATGGTTGAATCGGGCCAGTATCAGCGCACCCAGCGCCTGCTGGTGATCGATGCCCCGCAGGAGTTGCAGGTGCAGCGCACGCTGCTGCGCGACCAGACCAGCCCGGAACAGGTGCAGGCCATTCTCAAGGCCCAGGCCAGCCGCGAAGAGCGCCTGCGCCACGCCCACGATGTACTGGTCAACGACCGCGACCTGGCCTGGCTGCATTCGGAGGTCGACCGCCTGCATCACTTTTATCTGACTTTGCGAGGAGGCCAAGCATGAGCCAACCGATGACCGTAGAATGCCCGACCTGTGGCGCCCCCGTTGAATGGAACGCTGCCAGCACGTTCCGGCCGTTCTGTTCCGACCGCTGCAAGCTGATCGACCTCGGTGCCTGGGCCGCTGAAGAACACAAGATCCCGGTCGCACCGGATGCTGAAGACGAACTGTTCTCCGGCGAGCTCGATCCACGCGCCCACCATTGATCCTCAGCGCCCGGAGTCGTCGTCCTTCCAGGGCGCCTGCAGGTAGCGGGTGCGGTTGAAGGTTTCCAGCCACTCCGGGCAAAACACTACCAGTGCGCTGACGATCATGCCGTTGATAAAGGCTTCGGGGAAAATGATCAGCCACAGGTAGCCGATAAAGTCTTCGATCCATTCCGGCATCACGAAGCGCCCGTCGAACCACAGCAAACCCAACCCAATCAGCAAGCACAGCAGTGCCGCCAGGGCTGCGGCGAAAAATCCCGAACAGAAGATATAAACGAACAGGTTTTTCGGCTGCGCGCGCTCGACGAGGATCGCGCAAACCTCAGTGACCAGCACCGGCAGGCCAATGAACAACAGGCCGTTGACGCCCATGGCCGCTAGGTCCTGGCGCCCCATCAGTATCAATCCGACCTGCGCCAGCAATCCGCCGACAATCGCCAGCGGCCAGTCCAGCAGCAAGGTGACCGCGGTCATGCCGATGAAGTGGTAAGACACCCCGTTATCGAAGTCGCGACGCACCAGCCACAACGCAAACAGGGCGAACACCGTGCCGAACAGCAGGTGCTGGCGGCGACTATCAGTGAACAACTCGACCCAGCGCGTACGCGCCACCGCCCATACCAGCAGCACGACATAGCCGACCCAGCCGAGGGTCAGGCTGTGGTCAGACAGCACTTGAGCATCAATCACGGCAGCACAGCCCTTCAGTCAAGACTTTGCTGGCAGTCTACACCTCAAGCTGTGAGCCACGCCGGGTTTGGCTTTCGGCTATGCTCAAACGCAAGCGACCCTGGCGCTCCCGGAATGGAGTGAGTCATGCCCAAGCATTTCATTACGGCCCTTTTTGTTCCTGTACTGGCGATGCTACTGGGCCTGTTGCTGCCCACCTCGGCTGCGATGTCTGAAACCTTATGCAAGGTTCAAGGAGTCAGTGCCAGCGACAAGACGACCTTCTGGTTCGACACGCGCTCACCCTGTGCTTACTCCGGCATCCAGGTTCAGCAGGGCCGCAGCTACCAGGTGAAAATGCAAGTGCCCGATCAGTGGCGCTGGAGTGACAAGCAGATTCCAGCCAACCCGGGCGGCTTCGAATGCCCGCTGGCGTTTCCCACTTCGTGGCTGATGGCAGTTTCAGCTTCTGTACGTCGGCACCCGGACCAACCCTGGTTCCAAACCATGGTGCGCGTGGGTACCAGCGGCGATGACAGTTACGCGTTGCCCATCAAGCCGACCGATACCTTGCCAGCCGAGCACTGCGAGAACGTGCAGATCAAGGAGTGGCCCAACGCCTGGCGCTGCCCTCCTGACGCGGTTGCCGTCGAAGGCGGCCGGATCTTCAACAGCAGCTTTACCGCTCACGCAGACGGCCCGTTGTTCTTCTACGTGAACGACGTAGGGGGCGGCTCGGTTCTGGGCAATCTCCTCTACCGCAACAATCAGGGCTGTGCGCGTGTCACGGTGACCGAGTCAGTGCAGTAGTGGCGGTGCAGCGCCCTGGCGCGCTGTAACCCACGCTTGGTGAACGACTTTATTTCTGTAGACACAATTGAACGCTAAGCTTGTCCCCATGGACGACTCAGACTACTTGCGCCTGCTCACTATTCAGGCCGAACAAGCCAATGCGTTTCTTTCCAATGCCCGTAAATGGGAACGTGAGCGTTGGGTCTGCCAGCGCCTGCTGCAAGGCTTGAACATTCCTTACCGCAGCGAGGATTTCACCCCCGCCGGCCAAGAGCCGCCTGATGTTTTGTTTCGTGACGCTGCCTTCGAGGTGTTTTTCGTCCTCGATGAAGGCCGTCGGCTCAATGACGAATGGCGCGAGGAACTGCAACGGCGGCGCAGTGCCTTTTCCCTCAGCCAGTTGGTACGGCGCGAAGCGCGGCCGCGGCGGATCAGTGCCCAGGAGCTGCTGCAGCGCCTGGCCCCGACCTTGCGCAAGAAGTCGCACAACTATCAGGAGCGCGGGCTCGACCTGAGCGAGCTGGATATCATCGCCTTCGCCAGCCTCAAGCGCGAAGTGCTCGACCTCAACAGCCATTTCCCGCCGCCCACCGAGTACCTGCGCCAGGGTTGGCGTTCGCTGTCACTGGTCGGGCCGACCTTCGCCCGCGTGCTGTTCGCTCACCCGGACGCCCCGGATTTTCTGCGCGGCAACCTCGGCCGCAGCATTGTTTTCGATGTCGGCATCAGCCTTTGAGCTGGCCCCCTGCCAACGCGTAATGGCATAAATTGCGCGGCGGTGATACAAAGCGCAATCATTCGTCATAGCGACGGCTGCGTGACTGCACCCTGGGCCCTGCTCAAACAACTACAGTGAACCCTGTAGCTTCTTTTCAGTCACAAGCGTCTACCTGACGAGGCCCTCATGACCAGCCGCCTGAATCCCGAAGACCAACGTCGTGTCGATCAATACCTGCAAGCCCCCCAGCATCAAGTCGAGCGCAAGCCTTTCCGGCCGTGGCTGCTCCTTTGCATGGTGGTGCTGGTGACCATTGGCCTCGGTCTGTTGAGCCGCCTCCTGAGTAACCTGGTGCTATGAGCTGCCTTGCGCTCGCCCGAACCGCCCGCCCTGAGCGGCCGATTACTCATGACCCGAATTCCGTAAACCTTATGAGATATCTCCATGACTCACCGTATTGTGATTGTCGGCGGCGGCGCCGGCGGCCTGGAACTGGCGACCCGCCTGGGTAAAACCCTGGGCAAGAAGGGCAGCGCCAGCATCACCCTGGTCGACGCCAACCTGACGCACATCTGGAAGCCATTGCTGCACGAAGTTGCCGCCGGCTCGCTGAACTCCTCGGAAGACGAACTGAACTACGTGGCCCAGGCCAAGTGGAATCACTTCCAGTTCCAGCTCGGGCGCATGAGTGGCCTGGACCGCGAGAGCAAGCAGATCCAGCTGGCCGCGACCCTCGATGAAGAGGGCCGTGAGCTTGTGCCTGCGCGCACCCTGGGGTACGACACCCTAGTTGTCGCCGTCGGCAGCAACACCAACGACTTCGGCACGCTTGGCGCCGCGCAGAACTGCCTGTTCCTCGATACCCGCAAGCAAGCCGAGCGTTTTCACCAGCAACTGCTCAACCATTACCTGCGCGCCCATGCCGGCGATCAGGCCAGCGAAACCATCAGCGTGGCGATTGTCGGTGCCGGTGCTACCGGTGTAGAGCTGGCCGCCGAGCTGCACCACGCGGCGCACGAACTGGCCGCCTATGGCCTGGACCGTATCCAGCCCAAGGACATGCACATCACCCTGATCGAAGCAGGTCCGCGGGTACTGCCGGCACTGCCGGAACGCATCAGCGTACCGGTGCACCAGACCCTGGAAAAACTCGGTGTCACCGTGATGACCAATGCCTCGGTCAGTGAAGTGACGGCCACCGAGCTTAAAACCAGCAATGGCGATGTAATTCCGGCCAGCCTCAAAGTCTGGGCAGCGGGCATCCGCGCGCCTGGCTTCCTCAAGGACATTGACGGTCTGGAAACCAACCGGATCAACCAGCTGGTGGTTCGCCCTACCCTGCAAACCACACTGGACGACGACATTTTTGCCTTTGGCGATTGCGCTGCCTGCCCTCAGCCGGGTAGCGACCGCAATGTGCCGCCACGGGCTCAGGCCGCTCACCAGCAGGCGTCAATGCTGGCCAAATCGTTGAAGGCGCGCCTGGAAGGCAAGCCGTTGCCGACTTACGCCTACCGCGACTACGGCTCGCTGGTATCGCTGTCGCGCTTCTCGGCGGTGGGTAACCTGATGGGTAATCTGACCGGCAGCGTCATGCTTGAAGGCTGGTTGGCGCGGATGTTCTACGTGTCGCTGTACCGCATGCACCAGATGGCGCTGTATGGCACGTTCCGTACGCTGATGCTGATGTTGGGAAGCCGCATTGGCCGTGGCACCGAACCGCGCCTGAAGCTGCACTGATACCGGGCTGGGGGGGGGGGGGGGGGGGGGGGGGGGGGGGGGGGGGGGGGGGGGGGGGGGGGGGGGGGGGGGGGGGGGGGGGGGGGGGGGGGGGGGGGGGGGGCGAGGGGCTTGCCCCGCGATTGTGATTTGACTGACACACCGCAATCGCGGGGCAAGCCCGCTCCCACAGGCAAACAGTTGCTCCCACCGTTACTTGAGCACCCGATAGGTACTCTGCACAAAGCCATTCTCGAATGTGGTGCTGCGCACATGCTGCAGCTTTACATCCGCCGCCAACGCCCCGAACAGGGGAATGCCCTTGCCGAGCAATACCGGTATGCGGGTAATCGTCAGTTCATCCACCCGCCCTTCGCGCAAGAAGCTCTGCACCACCTGACCACCGTCGAGGTACAGGCTCTTGGCGCCTGTGGCGCGCAAATGCTCAAGCAGGTCGGCAATCGGCCCGGGATGCACTTCGACGCCATCCGCCTGGCCCAGGGTGCTGCTCAGCACCACAACGCGTTTGTGCGGATACGGCCAGTCGCCAAAGGTCAGGACTTTCTCGTAGGTGTTGCGCCCCATGACCAGGGTATCGACTGTCGCCATGTAGGCGGCGTAGCCATGGTCGTCGCTGGAGGTGGTAGCAACCATCAACCAGTCCAGCTCACCGCTTTCACGGGCAATGAACCCATCGAGGCTGGTGGCGATGAACACGGAGGCTTTGAGGGTCATTGGGCAGCTCCCTTGCAGAATGTAGCCAGATAGTAACAGGCAACATTCAGGGCTGCAGAAACGAAAAAAGGGCACCTTTTGCAAGGTGCCCTTTTCTCTGAATATGGTCGGGGTAAGGGGATTCGAACTCCTGACATCCTGCTCCCAAAGCAGGCGCGCTACCGGACTGCGCTATACCCCGGTAAAAAAAAGGCACCAATTAAGGCGCCTTTTTTACGGCTGGATGCTAATGGCATTCCAACCTTTTAAGATTTGAACCCAGCGTACCGGATTCAAAAATGGTGGGTCGTGTAGGATTCGAACCTACGACCAATTGGTTAAAAGCCAACTGCTCTACCAACTGAGCTAACGACCCAAAAATGGTCGGGGTAAGGGGATTCGAACTCCTGACATCCTGCTCCCAAAGCAGGCGCGCTACCGGACTGCGCTATACCCCGGTTTGAAATTTGGCTCCGCGACCAGGACTCGAACCTGGGACCCAATGATTAACAGTCATTTGCTCTACCGACTGAGCTATCGCGGAACTATCAATTTCAATTACTGCAATTTCGAAAACTGTATCACTACCGCTTCGAACTCTTCGACCTTGTGCATCACTGCGTTCATGTCTCTGAGGCGCGCTATTCTACAACCTTCAAAACCCTTGTCAACCCTTAATTTGCATTCAACTTACTGATTTGCAACTTTTTTTCAGATTCCCGATTTTGCTGGAAACCTGCGGGGTGACATACAGCGGGGCGCACTTTACAAGCACTCGAGAAAAAATGCAAAGAAAAAAGGCCTCGAAATTCGAGGCCTTAGCGTAACCGCCGGAAAAATCAGGCGAAGACGATTTCTTCGCCCTCCACCTTGGCGGTAATCCCGGTGCCAGGCAGGAACTTGCCGGACAGGATCAACTGCGCCAGAGGGTTCTCGATCCAGCGCTGAATGGCCCGTTTCAATGGCCGTGCGCCGTAGACCGGGTCGTAACCGACGGAGATCAGTTTATCCAGCGCTTCGTCGCTCAGCTCCAGGCTCAGGTCGCGCTCAGCCAGACGGCTGCGCAGGCGGCCCAACTGGATCTGGGTGATGCCAGCGATCTGATCACGGCCCAGAGGCTCGAACACCACCACTTCGTCGATACGGTTGATGAACTCGGGGCGGAAGTGCGAACCCACCGCGTCCATCACCGCAGCCCGTTGCGCCTCGCGATCACCTACCAGCTCCTGAATCTGCGCCGAGCCCAGGTTGGAGGTCATCACGATCACGGTATTGCGGAAATCCACCGTACGTCCGTGGCTGTCCGTCAGGCGACCGTCTTCAAGTACCTGCAGCAATACGTTGAACACATCCGGGTGCGCCTTCTCGACTTCGTCGAGCAGCACCACGGCATAAGGCTTACGCCGTACCGCTTCGGTCAGGTAGCCGCCCTCTTCGTAACCGACGTAGCCAGGTGGAGCACCGATCAACCGCGCCACGGAATGTTTCTCCATGAACTCGGACATGTCGATGCGCACCATCGCCTCTTCGGTATCGAACAGGAACTCGGCCAGGGCCTTGCACAGCTCGGTTTTACCGACACCAGTCGGGCCGAGGAACAGGAACGAACCACTTGGCCGGTTCGGGTCGGACAAGCCGGCACGCGAACGACGCACGGCGTTGGAAACAGCAACTACAGCCTCTTCCTGACCGATCACACGCTGGTGCAGCAGACTTTCCATCTTCAGCAGTTTTTCCCGCTCGCCTTCAAGCATCTTGGCCACCGGAATACCGGTCCACTTGGAGACGACCTCGGCGATTTCCTCTTCAGTCACTTTGTTACGCAACAACTGGTTCTCGGCCTTGCCGTGCTGGTCGACCATCTGCAGGCTGCGCTCCAGGTCCGGGATCACCCCGTACTGCAGCTCGGCCATGCGGCTGAGGTCGCCTTTACGCCGTGCGCTTTCCAGCTCCTGGCGCGACTGTTCGATTTTCTGCTGGATCTGCGCAGAGCCCTGCACTTCGGCTTTTTCCGAGGTCCAGATTTCTTCCAGGTCAGCGTACTCACGCTCCAGCCGGGCAATCTCTTCGGTCAGTTTTTCCAGACGCTTGATTGCGGCCTCGTCTTCTTCTTTCTTCAGCGCCTGGGATTCAACTTTCAGCTGAATCAGGCGGCGCTCCAGGCGATCGAGCACTTCGGGCTTGGAGTCAATCTCCATACGAATGCGGCTGGCTGCTTCGTCGACCAGGTCGATAGCCTTGTCCGGCAACTGCCGGTCAGTAATGTAACGATAGCTGAGCTTGGCCGCGGCAATGATCGCGCCGTCGGTAATCGCCACCTTGTGGTGAACCTCATAACGCTCTTTGAGGCCACGCAGGATGGCGATGGTGTCTTCCTCGCTCGGCTCCTCTACCAGCACTTTCTGGAAGCGCCGCTCAAGGGCTGCGTCTTTCTCGATGTACTGGCGGTACTCGTTCAGGGTCGTGGCACCCACGCAGTGCAGCTCACCGCGGGCCAGGGCCGGCTTGAGCATGTTGCCGGCGTCCATGGAGCCTTCGCCTTTACCGGCGCCGACCATGGTGTGCAGTTCGTCGATGAACAGAATGATCTGCCCTTCTTGCTTGGACAGCTCATTGAGCAAGCCTTTGAGGCGCTCTTCAAACTCACCGCGGAACTTGGCACCGGCAATCAGCGCGCCCATATCCAGCGACAGCAGACGCTTGCCTTTGAGGCCGTCCGGCACTTCGCCGTTGATGATGCGCTGGGCCAGGCCTTCGGCGATGGCGGTTTTACCCACGCCAGGCTCACCGATCAGCACCGGGTTGTTTTTGGTCCGGCGTTGCAGCACTTGAATGGTGCGGCGGATTTCGTCGTCACGGCCGATCACCGGATCGAGCTTGCCGTCTTCGGCACGCTTGGTCAGGTCGACGGTGTACTTGTCCAATGCCTGACGCGACTCCTCAGCATTGGGGTCGTTGACCGCCTCACCGCCACGCAGGTTGCTGATGGCGTTTTCCAGGGCTTTCTTGGTCACGCCCTGGCTCAGCAGCAACTTGCCGAGCTTGCTGTTCTCGTCCATGGCGGCGAGCAGCACCAGTTCGCTGGAGATGAACTGGTCGCCCTTTTGCTGGGCCAGGCGATCAGCCTGGTTGAGCAGACGTGCCAGGTCCTGCGACATGTTGACGTCGCCGGTCGGGTTCTGGATTTTCGGCAGCTGGTCGAGCTCGTTACTCAACGCCTTGCGCAGGCTGTTGACGTCGAAGCCCACCTGCATCAGCAGCGGCTTGATCGAACCACCTTGCTGATCGATCAGGGCTTGCAACAGGTGCGCAGGCTCGATGGCGGGATGATCCATACCAACGGCCAGGGATTGAGAGTCGGATAACGCCAGCTGTAATTTGCTGGTCAAACGGTCTATTCGCATAAGTTACCTTCCTTTATGGGCAGGCCGGAGCGATGGACACACCTGATGAAGATAAACCTGCCAGAGATACCCCATTAGATAAGGGTGATTCTGGAGGATTCAAGCTTAGGGGGGTTGATTCAGGTCAGCGCGGGGCAAGCCAGATCAATGAGGCGAAGCGTCCGCCTTGCGGGGTACGCCGATAAGAATAGAAGCGCGGGTCGCTGACGGTGCACAAACCGCCACCATACACTGCGTTTACGCCACGGGCAGCCAGGCGCAGGCGAGCCAGGGTATAGATGTCGGCCATGAGTTTGTCCGGGCGGGCACCGGGCACAAAGGCCTGAGCAGTTTCCGGATGAACGGTCGTGAAGGCGTCGCGCACTTCCAGACCTACTTCAAAGGCTTGCGGGCCAATCGCCGGGCCCAGCCACACCAGCACCTCTTCCGGCGGCAGGTCCAGACGGTCGAGGGTGGCCTCGATCACGCCATTGGCCAGACCACGCCAGCCGGCATGGGCTGCGGCAACCCGGGTACCAGCGCGGTCGCAGAACAGCAACGGCAGGCAATCTGCAGTCATCACCGTGCAGGCAATGCCTGGCGTAGCGGTCCAGCTGGCGTCGGCCTCGGCAATTACGCCAGGGTCGGCATCCGCCACGACAACGCCATGCACCTGCTTGAGCCAGGCCGGCTGGATACCGAACTCGGCGGTCAGCCGTCGACGGTTCTCGGCCACCGCATCAGGCGCATCGCCGACATGGTCACCAAGGTTGAAGCTCTCATAAGGTGGCAGGCTGACGCCGCCAGCCCGAGTGGTGACGCACGCGCGAACCCCAACTGGCGCAGGCCAGTCCGGGATCAGCAGGTCGTGCGCCAGCTCGGTCATCCGACGAACGCCTCGCGGTCCTGCTTGAGCAGCGACAGCAACCAGACGAAATCATCCGGCAGCGCCGATTCCCAGCCCATGCGCTCGCCGGTTGCCGGGTGATCCAGCTCCAGGAAACGCGCGTGCAAGGCCTGACGCGGGAAGGTCTTGAGGGCCTCGACCATGGTGATGCTGGCCGCTGGCGGGATGCGGAAACGACCGCCGTAGACCGGATCGCCGACCAACGGGAAGTTGACGTGGGCCATGTGCACACGAATCTGGTGGGTACGCCCGGTTTCCAGCTTGACCCGTACATGGGTATGGGAACGGAAGCGCTCCAGCACACGGTAGTGGCTGACAGCCGGCTTGCCGCCTTCAGTCACCGCCATGCGCTGGCGTTGTCCGCCGTGGCGACCGATCGGGGCGTTGATCTTGCCGCCAGCGGTGACCACACCGATTACGATGCATTCATAGATGCGGCTGACACTGCGGCTTTGCAACTGTGCAACCAGTTGTGTCTGCGCCTGGATGGTCTTGGCCACCACCATCAGACCCGTGGTGTCTTTGTCCAGGCGGTGGACGATGCCGGCACGCGGCACATTGATGATGTCCGGCACGTGGTGCAGCAGGGCGTTGAGCAGGGTGCCATCGGCGTGGCCGGCAGCCGGGTGGACCACCAGCCCGGCGGGCTTGTTGATCACCAGGATGTGGTCGTCTTCATAGACGATGTCCAGCTCGATGTCCTGGGCCACCCACTCGCCCTGGGCTTCCTGTTCGGCCTCAAGGGCCAGCAGCGCACCGCCATAGACGATATCGCGCGGACGCAGGACGGCGCCATCGACCGTCAGGCGCCCCTCCTTGATCCAGGTGGAAAGGCGCGAGCGCGAGTGCTCAGCGAACAATTGGGCGGCGACTTGGTCGAGGCGTTGCCCGCCCAATTCGGACGGCACCTCTGCGCTAAGTTGAATGATCTCGGACATGCTCGAATCAGCGGGCGGCACAGCCTTTGGTTTCGACTGCGCGCTTGTGGTTAAATACGACGTCTTTTGCCCCGGGAACTGCATCGGGGTGCTCATCATAACAGGACGGCCACGCCCAAGACAGCGGCCGTCATAGGGACGCAAGCCGCCATGCAAGTGAAACACCTGCTGCTGATCGCCATCCTCGGACTGACCGCTGCTTGTTCTTCGAAGGAAGTCGTCGACGAAAACCTGAGCGAAGCCGAGCTGTACCAGCAGGCGCAGGCCGATCTGGACAACCACAGCTACACCAGCGCCACGAGCAAGCTCAAGGCTCTGGAATCGCGCTATCCGTTCGGTCGCTATGCTGATCAGGCCCAGCTCGAGCTGATCTACGCGAACTACAAGAACGCTGAGCCTGAAGCCGCCAAGTCGGCTGCCGAGCGTTTCATTCGCTTGCACCCTCAGCACCCGAACGTCGATTACGCCTACTACCTCAAGGGCCTGACCTCCTTCGATCAGGACCGAGGCCTGCTGGCGCGCTTCCTGCCGCTGGACATGACCAAGCGTGACCCGGGCGCCGCCCGCGACTCGTACAACGAGTTCGCCCAGCTGACCAGCCGCTTCCCCAACAGCCGTTACTCGCCAGACGCCAAGCAGCGCATGATCTACCTGCGCAACCTGCTGGCCTCCTACGAGATCCACGTGGCCGACTACTACCTGACCCGTCAGGCCTATGTCGCTGCTGCCAACCGTGGTCGCTACGTAGTCGAGAACTTCCAGGAAACCCCATCGGTCGGCGACGGCCTGGCGGTGATGACCGAAGCCTATATGCGTCTGCACCTGGACGAACTGGCCGCCACCAGCCTGGAAACCCTCAAGCTCAACTACCCGGATCACCCGAGCCTGGTCGATGGCAACTTCGAGCCCAAGCAGGATGAAGCCGACAACCGCTCCTGGCTGTCCAAGGCCACCTTGGGCCTGATCGAGACCGAAACGCCGCTGCCGCCAGGCGAAACCCGCGCCAACCAGGACGTGATCAAGCAGTACGAAGACGCCAAGGAAGCGATTCCGGCCGAACTGCTGCCAGAAAACAGCGACGCCGTCGAAGAAGAACAGCACGAAGCGGAAGGCAACAACGACGACCGCTCCTGGTTCAGCTACATGACCTTTGGCGTGTTCGACTGATCGATCATGCAACAGATAAAGGGAGGCCAAGGCCTCCCTTTTTTCATGCCCGAGCCCTAGAATTAAGGCTCTTCACTGATAAAGCTGGACACCATGGTTCGCCTACTTTTCTGGATCGCCCTGATTGCCGCTGCTTTCTGGCTGTGGCGCAAGTTCAAGGCCAGCAACGCCGCCAAGCCTGACAACAGCCTTGAAGACCCGCTCAAGATGGTGCGTTGCGCCCATTGCGGCGTGCACCTGCCCAGTGACCGCGCGCTGCATCGCGGTGCGCAGTGGTATTGCAGCCAGGCACACCTTGAGCAAGGGCCTGGCGCGCAGCGTTAGTTCTGTGGTGTTTTTTTCGCGGGGCAAGCCCGCTCCCACGGGGTTCGATGGGAGCGGGCTTGCCCCGCGATAAGTCCCTACCCCGCCACAAAACGCCCTGCTGGCGCATAAGGCCGTGGATCGATGATCGGTTCACGGCCCAGTAACAGATCGGCGAACAACTGACAGGACGCCGGCGCCAGCACCAGGCCGTTGCGGTAATGTCCGCAATTCAGCCACAAGCCTTCCCAGCCCGGCACTTCACCAATAAAGGGAATGCCCTCGGGCGAACCCGGACGCAAACCTGCCCAATGGCCAACCGGCGTCGCCTCAGACAGTGCCGGGAGCAACTCGATGGCCGAAGCCTTGAGGCTTTCCAGCGCTTCGGCGGTCGGGGTCTTGTCGTAGCCGGCATGCTCCAGGGTGCTGCCCACCAGAATATGACCGTCCCGACGCGGGATGGCATAGCGCCCTTTGGCCAGCACCATACTCGGCAGGAAATCTTCGGCACATTTGAACAGAATCATCTGCCCTTTGACCGGCTCGACAGGCAGGTCCAGACCCAACGGGCGCAGCAGGTCGCCGCTCCATGCGCCAGCGGTCAGTACCACGCGATCAGCGGCAATTGCCCCGTCAATAGTCTCGACACCCGTGATTCGCCCGGCGTCCTGGCTAAAGCCGGTGATTTCGCAATGCTCGCGAATACTCACATTGGGCATCGCCTGCAGCGCGGCCTTGAGCGATTTGACCAGGCGTGGATTGCGTACGTTGGCAACGCCGGCCATATAGATAGCCCGGTGGAAACCGGGACCCAGTACGGGTACCGCATCGTAGGCCGCTGAAATGTCCACAGCGCTCAACGGACGCCCTTCTCGCTCGGCCCAGGCCAGCGCCTCGGCTTCATCCTCCAGGTCCAGCCAGTAGAGACCGGTGGTATGGACCTCGGGATCGACACCGGTACTGCTGAACAACCGCTCGCCCAGCTGTGGATAAAAATCCTGCGACCAGTGCGCCAACGCCGTTACTGCAGGGCTGTAGCGCCAGGGATAGAGCGGCGAAACGATGCCGCCACCGGCCCAGGACGATTCCTGCCCCAGCTCACCGCGATCACACAACACCACCTGCTCAACCTCGGCCGCCAGGTTGAACGCCGTCAGCAGGCCGATCACCCCGCCGCCGACAATCACTACTTGCTTGGTCATCTATCGATCCAACGTCTGAAGTAAATCGCGAAAGGCTTTAGCCACCCCAGCACCCGCTACCGGCATCCCCGCTACTTTGTGGATTGCCGCGCACACCCGCCTGATCAAGCGCATAGTCACCACAGCGATCGGCCATCATCAGGCCGCCTGGAAGGCGTCGTGCCAACAGGGTGAATGACTCCTTGTCGCGTACGGCATGCAAACTGTAGTGAGCGGTTCCGTTCGCCAGAGGAGTCTGCACGGCGTCCACATCGGCGTACTGGCCCGCACGTGAGTAGTGGCGCTCCAGTTTTTGCGCGCTTTCGAACAGCAAGCCAACGATTTCCGTGCGCGCAGCTTTTCTGACCTGCTCGCGGTAACCGGGGTAGGCAATGCTCGCCAGAATGCCGACCACAGCGATGACAATCAACAGTTCGATCAGGCTCAATCCTTTCTGCACCTTCATTCACCTGCTCCTTAATAGACCTGTCGCCAGAGGATTCGACGCCCAGGCTGTGGCACTGGTCCGACAGGTTGCGCAATCACGCTCTCAAGTACACTGCGGGCCATGCCATTGCGGCGCACAGCAGTGACGCGATACAGGTTTACCGACAGTCCCGGTGGCATGTGCCTGGCCTGAGTGCTCAGTCCCAGAGGCTGGACAAGATAGAAGCCCCCTGCACCTGCCTGCCAAGCCAACCCCGAGCTGTCACCAGATCCGGCATGCACACCGCTGTTGTTGACGTAACCGGCTTCTGGAGGGGGCAGACAGAACCCACAGCGTGGCCATGTCTGGTCCGGCACTCTGGATTCTCCATGCTGCAACACCTGATACGCCTGCTCGAATGCCTGCAAGGTGCTCAGCAGGTTGCGCGCCATACGCTCCTGCTGGATCGCGCTGCCCATCGCCGACAACCCAAGCAACCCCAGCAACAGGACCAGCGTCAGGCTGATCAACAGCACCAGGCCACGCTGCCTGATGGTGCCCAGGGCCATCATGCGCCAGCCACCGGATTGCCGATGACGATGCTCATTCGGTAGGTCTGCGGCCTGACGCGTTGCTGCCGGTCGATAAGGGTCAGCTCCAGCCGCGCCGTAGCAATACCCAAGTCACTGTCCCTGACCAGCTCAATCTGCAACTCACCTACTCCATCCACCAGCACGCCATCGCTCGACCCGCTGCGCAGCCGCAGTTCATCGGCAACCAGGCGATAGTCGTGACGACGGATGGGCACGGCAAACTGCCCAGGCTCAGCGGTTCGCACTCCCGCATGCACGCTTGCCTGCGTTTGACAGTCGGTTACCAGGGTCCAGTCCGGCACGCCGCTGGCCTGGGCAACCTCGGCGCTGATCAGACTCAGACGCTGCAGACGCCCATCGGCACCGCGTGTGATCTGCACTGGATGGGCAAAGGCTTCAGCAGCCAAGGGGTCGAAAAAGTCGATGGCCTGGTCATGCAGGCAGCCGAACATGCCGGCCATTCGAATACTCTGGGCCAGGCGCTGCAGGGCCTGGCGGGCATCTTCCTGCATACTGGCCGCCGCCGCTTGGGCCTGCCAGGACTGGCTCGCTGCCACAAACAGGCGACTGGCACCTAGCAACAACAGCAAGCCCAGGCTCATGGCCATGAGCAGTTCCAGCAGGCTGAACCCCATAGGCCTGCTCACTGTCGCGGTTCCTCATTGCTCAGTACCCCGCCAGCACCCGCCTGCCCGAACAGATCATGATCAAGATAAGCCGCCTGAGTGCTACGCAATGCGCTCTCCGTGGCCTGCAGGGCCCGCACCTGCAAGCCGGCAGCGGCAAACAAGCCCACCCCCAGTACAACCATCGCCACCAGCACTTCGATCAGCGTCATGCCTTGTTGCCGCCAGCCATCCATGGCCAACCTCCCGAGACTTTTCCACAGCCCTTTGCCAACCCGGCCGACTGGACGTCAGCGGCACGGGCCTCGAATCTATAGCGAAGCACTTCCAGGGAGGAATGCACGGTGAGGCAACAGGGCGTAACACTGATACACCTACTGTTCGCATTGGCCCTGCTCGGGCTGCTTACACAGATGGCCATCCCGGCCTACAACGGCATGAGCACCAGGCTACAACGACAAACGGTCGCCACAGACCTGGCCCAGGCCTTACGCACCGCGCGCAGTGAGGCGCTGCTGCGCAACGACGTGGTGAGCCTGCAAGCACTGGAGGCGGACTGGAGCAATGGCTGGAGGATGATGCTGGAACACGACAGCCCGCAATTGCTCCACGAATGGCGCAGCAATGGACGAACGATCGTTGTCGGAAACCAGCCGGTGTCCCGGCAGGTACGCTTCAGTGGCTTGGGGGTGCCACTGCTGGAAAGCGGCGCGTTTCAGGCCGGGACGCTGCATGTTTGCCAACGCCCCGAAGCACTGAGTCACTATCAGGTGGTGCTGTCACGCAGCGGCAGGGTCAGCCTGCGCGACGCGCTGATCGAGCAGCCGCTGTGTGCGGCTACCGGGTCAGATCAGTGAACGAACACGCAACTCTTTGGGCATCGAGAAAGTAACATTCTCCTCGCGGCCATCCAGCTCTTCGGCACCGGTGGCGCCCCACGCCCTGAGTTGCTCGATCACACCGCGCACCAGCACTTCCGGCGCCGAGGCGCCAGCCGTGATACCGATACGTTCGACACCGTCGAACCAGCTTTTCTGCAGGTCCTCGGCACCGTCGATCAGGTAGGCGGGTGTCGACATGCGCTCTGCAAGCTCACGCAGGCGGTTGGAGTTGGAGCTGTTCGGGCTACCCACCACCAACACAACATCACACTCGTCGGCCAGCTGCTTCACCGCATCCTGACGGTTCTGGGTGGCGTAGCAGATGTCGTCCTTGCGCGGCCCGCCAATATTCGGGAAGCGCGCCCGCAGGGCATCGATCACGCGGCTGGTGTCATCCATCGACAGCGTCGTCTGGGTAACGAACGCCAGTTTGTCCGGATCATTGACCTGCAACTGGGCAACGTCGTCCTCGTCTTCGACCAGGTAGATGGCACCACCGTTGCTGGCGTCGTACTGACCCATGGTGCCTTCCACTTCCGGATGGCCTTCGTGACCGATCAGGATGCATTCACGGCCGTCACGGCTGTAGCGCGCCACCTCGATATGCACCTTGGTGACCAGCGGGCAGGTCGCATCGAACACCTTCAGGCCGCGCCCGGCTGCTTCCTGACGCACGGCCTGGGAAACACCGTGGGCACTGAAAATGACGATAACGTCATTGGGCACCTGATCCAGCTCTTCGACAAAGATCGCGCCGCGTGCGCGCAGGTCTTCGACCACGAACTTGTTGTGCACCACTTCGTGACGCACATAGATCGGCGGTCCGAAGACTTCCAGGGCGCGGTTGACGATCTCGATCGCCCGGTCCACGCCCGCACAGAAGCCGCGGGGGTTGGCGAGTTTGATTTGCATGCTCGGCTCCGGGCTCAAAGCGCTGTGACTTCGAGGATTTGCACCTCGAAGCTCAGGGTTTTGCCGGCCAGTGGGTGGTTGAAGTCGATGGTCACCTGGGCGTCATCGAACGCCTTGACCACACCCGGCAGCTCGGCATTGGCCGCATCATTGAAGATCACCAGCAGACCTTCGGATAGCTCCATGTCGTTGAATTGCGACCGTGGAATGATCTGCACGTTCTGCGGGTTGGGTTGACCGAAGGCGTTTTCCGGCTCAACGGTAACGGTGCGCTTGTCACCGGCCTTGAAGCCGAAGATGGCCGCTTCGAAGCCCGGCAGCAGATTGCCGTCGCCAACCTTGAAGACGGCCGGCGACTTGTCGAAGGTGCTGTCGACAGTATCGCCGTTTTCCAGGTGCAACGCGAAGTGCAGCTTCACTTCGGTGTTCTGGCCGATTCGGGTCTCAGTCATGGACGGGTTCTCCGGACTTCTTGCTCTTGAACATATCCAGCGCCAGCATCACCGCACCAACGGAGATAGCACTGTCGGCCAGGTTGAAGGCCGGGAAATACCAGCGGTTCTGCCAGTGGACGAGGATGAAGTCGACCACGTGGCCGAGCACGATACGGTCGTACAGGTTGCCCAGCGCGCCGCCAAGCACCAGCGCCAGCGCCACGGCCAGCCAGGTCTCGTTGCGCCCCAGGCGCTTGAGCCAGACCACCAGCACGCCACTGACCACTACCGCGATCAGGGCGAACAGCCAGCGCTGCCAGCCGGAGCTGTCAGCCAGGAAGCTGAACGCGGCACCGGTGTTGTACGCCAGGGTCCAGCTGAAGTAGTCGGGAATGACCACGATCTGCTGGTACAGGCTCAGCGCGCCCTCGAAATAGAACTTGCTGGCCTGGTCGAGGACCAGGACCAGCAGGCTCAGCCAGAGCCAGCCGAGGCGCCCGAAGCGCCCCGCAGCAGGGTTAGGCATAGTGGCGCACCTCACCGTTGCCGCTGATGTTGTCGGCGCAACGGGCACAGATTTCCGGATGCTCCGGATTCGCCCCGACGTCGGCGCGGAAGTGCCAGCAACGGCCGCACTTGGCGTGACCGGATTTGACCACTTTCAGTTTCAGACCAGGTACTTCGGTCTCGACCGCGTCGGCAGGCGCCTGCACGAACGGTGCAACGCTGGCCGCCGAGGTGATCAGGACGAAACGCAGCTCGTCGCCCAGCTTGTTCAAGTCGGCGCTCAGGGCGTCGTC
This sequence comes from Pseudomonas sp. GZD-222, assembly GCF_049310525.1. Taxonomy (NCBI): domain Bacteria; kingdom Pseudomonadati; phylum Pseudomonadota; class Gammaproteobacteria; order Pseudomonadales; family Pseudomonadaceae; genus Pseudomonas; species Pseudomonas sp. GZD-222. The sequence goes on along the minus strand of NZ_JBMOWO010000147.1, from coordinate 5,809 downwards.
GGCGAACAGGGTGACTTCAGCCTGCAGGTTGCCACCGATGGCCTTGGCCGAACGCTGGTTCTCCAGTTCCTTGTTGACCGCGGTCTTGGCCGCCATCACGCGCTCCCAGTAGGCGCGACCCAGCTCGAAGCCTTCCGGCAGCTCGGTCAGACCCTGGTACCAGGTGTTGAGCATCACCGATTCGTTGCGCTCGCCCGGCAGGTACTGCCACAGCTCGTCGGCGGTGAAGGCCAGGATCGGCGCGATCCAGCGCACCAGCGCTTCGCTGATGTGGTACAGCGCGGTCTGGCAGGAACGACGGGCAACACTGTTGGCCGCAGTGGTGTACTGACGGTCCTTGATGATGTCCAGGTAGAAGCCGCCCAGCTCCTGCACGCAGAAGTTGTGGATCTTCGAGTAGACGTTCCAGAAGCGGTATTCGCCGTAATGCTCTTCCAGCTCGCGCTGCAGCAGCAGGGTACGGTCGACAGCCCAACGGTCCAGCGCCAGCATGTCTTCGGCCGGCAGCAGGTCACGGGCCGGGTCGAAGCCGGACAGGTTGGAGAGCAGGAAGCGCGCGGTGTTGCGAATACGCCGGTAGGCGTCGGCGCTGCGCTGCAGGATCTGCTCGGAAACTGCCATTTCACCGGAGTAGTCGGTGGCCGAGACCCACAGGCGCAGGATGTCGGCACCGAGGGTGTCGTTGACCTTCTGCGGCTCGATGGTGTTACCCAGCGACTTGGACATCTTGCGGCCGTTTTCGTCGACGGTGAAACCGTGGGTCAGCAGCTCGCGGTACGGTGCGTGGTTGTCGATGGCGCAGCCGGTCAGCAGCGAGGAATGGAACCAGCCGCGGTGCTGGTCGGAACCTTCCAGGTACAGGTCGGCACGCGGGCCGGTGTCGTGACCGATGCTGTGCGAACCACGCAGTACGTGCCAGTGAGTGGTACCGGAGTCGAACCAGACGTCGAGGGTGTCGGCGATCTTGTCGTACTGGCCGGCTTCTTCACCGAGCAGTTCGGCGGCGTCCAGTTTGAACCAGGCCTCGATGCCTTCTTTCTCGACGCGCTTGGCCACTTCTTCCATCAGCTCGACAGTGCGCGGGTGCAGCTCACCGGTCTGTTTATTGAGGAAGAACGGGATCGGCACACCCCAGTTACGCTGGCGCGAGATGCACCAGTCAGGGCGGTTGGCAATCATCGAGTGCAGGCGCGCCTGGCCCCAGGCCGGGACGAACTTGGTTTCTTCGATGGCCTTGACCGCACGCTTGCGCAGGGTGTCGCCGTTGTCAGGCTGCTTGTCCATGCCGACGAACCACTGCGCAGTAGCGCGGTAGATCAACGGAGTTTTGTGGCGCCAGCAGTGCATGTAGCTGTGGCTGATGGTTTCGGTGTGCATCAGCGCACCGACTTCCGACAGTTTCTCGACGATCGCCGGGTTGGCTTTCCAGATGAACTGGCCACCGAAGAACTCCAGCGACGGCACGTACACGCCGTTGCTTTGCACTGGCGTGAGGATGTCGTCGTTGACCATGCCATAGCGCTTGCAGGTCACGAAGTCGTCTTCGCCGTAGGCTGGCGAGGAGTGAACCACACCGGTGCCGGCGCCGAGCTCGACGTAGTCGGCCAGATAAACCGGCGACAGGCGGTCATAGAACGGGTGACGGAAGTTGATCAGTTCCAGCGCCGAACCGGGCGCGGTGGCGATGACCGAACCTTCCAGCGCGTAACGCTTCAGGCACGACTCGACCAGCTCTTCAGCCAGCACCAGCAGCTTGTCGCCGACATCGACCAGGGCGTACTTGAACTCTGGATGGACGTTCAGCGCCTGGTTGGCCGGAATGGTCCACGGGGTGGTGGTCCAGATCACGATCGAAGCCGGCTTGGCCAGCGAGGCCAGGCCGAAAGCGGCGGCCAGCTTGGCGTCATCGACGATCGGGAAGGCAACGTCGATGGTCTGGGATTTCTTGTCGGCGTACTCGACCTCGGCTTCGGCCAGGGCCGAACCGCAATCGAAGCACCAGTTCACTGGCTTGAGGCCCTTGAACACGAAGCCGTGTTTGACCATCTCGGCCAGGGCGCGGATTTCACCGGCCTCGTTGGCAAAGTTCATGGTCTTGTAAGGGTTGCTCCAGTCACCCAGCACACCCAGGCGGATGAACTCGGTCTTCTGCCCTTCGATCTGCTCGGCGGCGTAGGCACGGCACAGTTCGCGAGTCTGGTCGGCGCTCAGGTGCTTGCCGTGAGTGACTTCGACCTTGTGCTCGATCGGCAGACCGTGGCAGTCCCAGCCTGGCACGTACGGGGCATCGAAACCGGACAGGGTCTTGGAGCGGACAATCATGTCCTTGAGAATCTTGTTCAGCGCATGACCGATGTGAATCTTGCCGTTGGCGTAGGGCGGGCCGTCGTGCAGCACGAACTTCGGACGATCCTTGCCAATTTCGCGCAGCTTCTGGTACAGGCCAATGCTGTCCCAGCGCTGCAGAATCTGCGGTTCGCGCTGTGGCAGGCCGGCCTTCATCGGGAAGGCGGTGTCCGGAAGGTTTAGCGTGGCTTTATAGTCGGTCATTTCAGGCTCTTCGTTAGCGGTTGAGCGTGCCAATGGGCACGTGCGGCGGCGATATCCGCATCGATCGCCGACTTCAGCGCCTCCAGGGAGGCGAAACGCTGCTCTTCACGCAGCTTGTGGTGGAATTCCACCGTCAGGCGCCGGCCATAGAGATCGCCGGCATAATCCAGGAGATGCACTTCCAGGTGGGCACTGCCATCACCGGAAACGGTTGGCCGCACGCCGATATTGGCGACGCCGGGCCAAGCCTTGCCATCGAGTTCGACGCTGACCAGGTAAACCCCGCTCAGCGGTACACGACGACGCTTGAGTTGTATGTTGGCGGTCGGCGTGCCCAGTTGGCGCGCCAGCTTCTGCCCGTGCAAGACGCGACCGCTGATGCGGTACGGACGCCCGAGCAGGCGTTCGGCCAGGGCAAAATCGGCCTTGGCCAACGCCTGGCGCACCTGCGTGCTGCTGACCCGCAGGCCATCCAGCTCGACGGTCTGCGCCGCTTCAACGGTGAAGCCCTGGCTCAGGCCGGCCTGCTGGAGAAACTCGAAGTCGCCGACCCGGTCGCAACCAAAGCGGAAATCGTCGCCGACTTCCAGGTGCTTCACACCCAGGCCATCGACCAGGATGGTGTCGACGAACTCGGCGGCACTGAGCTTGCTCAGCCGTTGGTTGAACGCCAGGCACAGCACCCGGTCCACGCCTTCGGCAGCCAGCAGCGCGACTTTGTCACGCAGCCGGGCCAGACGGGACGGAGCGGTGTCCGGTGCGAAGTATTCGCGCGGCTGTGGCTCGAAAATCACCACGCAGCTGGGCACGCCCAGCTCTACCGCTCGCTCACGCAGACGCGCCAGGATTGCCTGGTGGCCACGGTGAACACCGTCGAAGTTGCCAATAGTGGCGACACAGCCCCGGTGCTGGGGGCGCAGGTTGTGGAGGCCTCGAACCAGCTGCATAACGCGCTTCTTGCTCATAAAGTGGTCGATTATAACCACACCCGGGCGCTGACGACAGGCAGCAGCGTCACCCCGAGGCGTGGAAAAGATAAAACCGACGTCTGGCCGTGTTCGCGGCTCAATGCAGTGCCTTACGTGCAAAGTCACGCGGGCGGAATCCGAACACGAACAGACTGCCGAAATAAGTCACTACACCGGCCAGGATCAGCACGCCCAGACGCAGGAAACGTTCGAGCATCTGCCCTTCTGCCCAGGCTGGCATGTAATGCATTCCCACCAGCAGCACTGCCGACATCAACACTACCGCCAGTACCAGCTTGGCGAGGAACTTGGCCCAGCCCGGTTGTGGCTGGAACAGCTGCTGTTGACGCAGTTTCCAGTACAGCAGCCCGGCGTTCAGGCAGGCGCCGAGGCTGATGGCCAACGCTAGTCCCGCGTGTTGCAGGTGAGAGATGAACATCAGGTTGAACAGTTGAGTGCAGACCAGGGTGAATACCGCGATTTTAACCGGTGTACGGATGTTTTGCTGGGCATAGAAGCCGGGGGCCAGCACCTTGACCAGAATGATTGCCAGCAGGCCCACCGAATAGGCGATCAGTGCGCGCTGGGTCATGGCGGCGTCGTGTGCGCTGAATTTGCCATATTGGAACAGTGCCACGGTCAACGGCTCGGCCAGGATCGCCATGGCCAGGGTACACGGCAGCACCAGCAGGAAGCACAGACGCAAGCCCCAGTCGAGGATTCGCGAATATTCATGACGATCACGGTTGGCGTAGGTCTTGGCCAGGGTCGGCAACAATATCGTCCCCAGCGCCACGCCAAGCACGCCGGAGGGCAGCTCCATCAGACGGTCGGCGTAGTACATCCAGGACACCGAGCCGGCCACCAGGAACGAGGCGAAGATGGTGTTGATGATCAGCGAGATCTGGCTGACCGAGACCCCGAGAATCGCTGGCAGCATCTGCTTGAGTACCCGCCACACTCCCGAATCGCGCAGATTAAGGCGCGGCAGTACCAGCATGCCGATCTTCTTCAGGTGCGGCAGCTGATACAGCAGTTGTGCCAAGCCGCCCGCCAGTACGCCCCAGGCCAGGGCCATGATGGGCGGATCGAAATACGGGGTGAGGAACAGGGTAAAGCCGATCATCGCCACATTGAGCAGGGTCGGCACGAAGGCCGGCACCGAAAAGCGGTTCCAGGTGTTGAGAATGGCCCCTGCCAGCGACGACAGCGAAATCAGCAATATATAAGGGAAGGTCACCCGCAACAGGCTGGTCGTCAGCTCAAACTTTTCACCACTGCTGACAAAGCCCGGGGCCGTGACCCACACCACCCAGGGGGCCGCCAGGATGCCCAGCGCAGTAACCACGGCCAGCACCAGGGTGAGCAATCCGCTGACATAGGCAATGAAGGTGCGTGTCGCCTCTTCGCCCTGCTGGGTCTTGTATTCGGCCAGGATCGGTACGAAAGCCTGGGAAAACGCTCCTTCGGCGAAGATCCGGCGCAGCAGGTTGGGCAGTTTGAAGGCAATGAAGAAGGCGTCGGTAGCCACGCCGGCACCGAATACCCGCGCCAGGATGGTGTCGCGCACAAAGCCCAACACCCGGGAAATCATGGTGATGGAGCTGACGGCGGCCAGGGATTTCAGAAGATTCATTGAAAGTTTTTCACGCCTAAAGATAAAGGGCTGTGCCGCAACGCACGCAGTTGTGCGATACTCCGCGCCGCAACGCAAGCAGAGCAAAAGCTCCCGAGTTTACAGGTCGTACCGCAGAAGGGAATCACTCCCTTGTCAGGAACAACCACTCAGCGGATCCATGCAAGTGCCCTTGACAACCGATTAACTCATCGGCATGATTCGCGGCCTATTTTGTTTGCTATTTACCAAGTCTTTCGAGGAGCTCGACGGTGGCCAACTCACCTTCCGCCAAAAAACGTGCAAAACAGGCTGAGAAGCGTCGCAGCCACAACGCCAGCCTGCGTTCCATGGTTCGTACCTACATCAAGAATGTGGTTAAAGCCATCGACGCAAAAGACGCCGAAAAAGCGCAAGCTGCTTACACTCTGGCTGTTCCAGTTATCGACCGTATGGCCGATAAAGGTATCATCCACAAGAACAAGGCTGCTCGCCATAAAGGCCGTCTGAATGGCCACATCAAGGCGCTGAAAGAAGCTGCAGCTGCCTAAGCGACACGCTTGTTAAAAAACCGACCTCAGGGTCGGTTTTTTATTGCCCGCGATTTAGGGGTTTGTCATTTGAAGCATCGCGGGGGGAAGCCCACCCCACCCGACAATCACGGGGAGGGAGTTTC